>JANPAU010000001.1:0-8320 GCA_031430055.1 Akkermansiaceae bacterium
GTGGGTCGCCGCGCAGCGCGAGGATATTGCTGACTCCGGCGGTAGCATAACGAGTGAGAATGTCGGTGACCTCTTGCTCGGAATGGCCGACGCAGGTGAGATGCGGCACCGGCGGGATTGAGGTGGTTTGTTTGATCCGCACGACGAGATCATGGGTCAGCTCGCGAGTGCCACCTCCGGCCCCATAGGTGACGGAGACAAACGTCGGATTCAGGGGTTCGAGTTCGCGAATCGCTTGATAGAGATCCTCCCACGACGGTGCGGTCCGTGGCGGGAAAAATTCAAAGGAGAGCGATGGTTTTGAATCTTTTAGAATGTCTCGGATGTGCATATCGAAGGGTGGTCAGGAAACCCAAGGTTTCTGGGGTGAGGGGCGAAACTTTTTGGAGAAGTTGGAGTTCTTTAGATCGCTGGAGTGGCAGGACGCCGCTATCAATGCCTCAAACTCTCATGAAAACAATCCCTGTTTCCTTTCTTGCCGCGGGAATGCTGCTCCCGGTAGTGTGCCTCGCTCAAGCGCCGCTGAATCCGCCCGAAAATCGAAAAGAAGGCAAACATGGCGGGGATCGATCGTTTTACGAGGCTTGGAAACTTGCAGATGTGAACCACGATGAGTCGATTTCCAAAGAGGAATTCGACATGATGCCACGGCTTCAGAAGCTGCCAGAGGAGAAACGCGAAATGCTTTTCTCACGCATGGACAAGAACAGTGATGGTAAAGTCAGCCGTGAGGAACTCGCAAAGATGGGAAAATCGCATGATGGAAAACCCGATCCGCCTGCACAACGCCTGTGGGAACTCGATGCCGACAAAAGCGGCGGCATCAGTCTGGAAGAGTTCAAAGTTGGCCCGCTTTTCAAGAAGCTATCCCCTGAAAAACAGCAGAAGGTTTTTGCGCGGCTCGATACCGATAGTGACGGAGTGATCACCCCGAAGGATAAGCCCGAGCCACCTCCCAGGCGCCCCGAGGGGAAACCTCGCCCTGAAAATGGCGAGAGACCCGAGCCAATCAACCGCAAGCTGGATGTGAATGGCGACGGCTCGCTTTCATTCGACGAATTCCGCGCCGGGCCAGCGATGAAGAACCTCTCTGAGGACGAACAAGAAGATCGTTTCGAGCGGCTTGACCGGAATGGTGACCAGAAGCTTTCCCCGGAGGATTTTCCGCCGCCACCGCCTCCACCGCCAGAATAAATTTTGTTAGATCGTCGTCCATCCCGCCTCCGACGGAGCTATACTGCTGCGCGTCCTACGGTGTGATTTTCTGGGTTAAGGAGTGACGACCTTACTGTCGTCTCTTCGTCTAGCATTGCGGAAGAGAGGGACAATAAGGTCCCTCCTCCTCATTCCACAATTCATCGTGCGCAGAAGGATAGGCCGGAATTGGGAAAATGGTGTTAGAATCCAAAGCTGTCTTTGCTGCGGACCATTTTCAAAAAGCTCGTTTGACTCTGGCATTGAATCTGGCTGGCTTGTTCACTGCGGCTGGCTGCGACTATTTCACCCACATGGGGGCGATTGCTTCGAATCGGGAGTTAGAGGTATCTCTGCAATTCCCCAAGCGACAACCTCTAGGAAGTCGTCTTGAAGCGGGAACACGAAATGGCGGGCCTTGGTCATAAAGGTAGCTGTTTCATCTACAAGGCTCAGACTATGTTTTAGTTGCTGTATCCATGAGGAATCAAGCACTTCTACCACAACATTCGGCCTCAGAGTGATTTCCTCAGGGAGACTGAAGCAATCTGCTGTGGTCATTCTAAGAGCTTGATACGGACCTAAGACAAATCTAATTCGCTGTTCTTGCTCATCATCAGCGTCGACTATAACAGAGGGATTTTCGACTCGCACCATAGCCAGAGGAGTAGTGTTCAACTTTGTGAGTTCTGAAAGTTCGGTAATTCTCATGATATTGGTGCTATCGAACTCGGATGGTGGTGCCTCCAAGGTCACCTGCGCTGAATTTACCCTGCCCAATCGCCTGCTGAATTTCAGCAGGGGTGGCCATTCGATTAGGAACATCGACTCCAGCACGGCGAAACGCTTCTAACCTGCGATTGTCGATCAAGATAAGATGACCCTCCCGCTCAACAAGGCGTATTGGTTCAATACTGCTCGGCTTCACGGTGCCACTACGGAGTCCCGCAGCAAGATCATCTATCGTTCCGTAGGCAGCATTTTGGAAGCCTGCCTTAATTGAGTCTTGGGAGAACCTAATTGTATTGGGATTCAGGGCACTATTTGCGGCAACAAATTCAGTGAAGGTTCCGCAATTGAGCCTCGGGATTCCAATCCGTTGGGCGAGGAATGCCTCTGCTACTCCACGGCATTCCTTGTTTAATCCATTCTCGCCGCCATTCCTCGAAACTAACGCCTCGGTCATCGTCGTCGTAGCCAAACTGAAATCCGCAGGATGGGCAGATCTCGTCAGAACTACCTCCATCTGCGTGGCGAGGCTGTTCGGTGAGGTTTGAAAAACCGCAAATAGGGCAAACACAAGATGTAGACATAATCGTAGTAGCATCCTCATGGGACAGGCGTTCCAGGTTGACGGTCGAAATAAGTGGGGCTGTTTGGTTTGTAGAATGTCCGCGTCGTTCCGTTTGGATTAAATGAACCAAACGCTCCGGTTTGCGGGTCAAAGACGCGGATTGCTCCTTGGCTGTCGATCTTTGTCGGCAGCTTTGCGGCTTGGGATTCTTGGAGGAAACGAGACGCCATACTCGCATATTCGTCCGCTGATGTTGCGGCGAAATCTCCTCCATGTCTGGCGAAATGGTCGGCAAGTGTTTCGGCTCTACCCCACGACGTAGCCGTATTTAGTTCGAGCGTTGTCGTCTTTGCGGCAATACTCCAGCGGCCAAAATCGCTGTATTCCCCCATTGCCGGGCCGCTCAGCGAAAAAAGCAGCGTCAGCAGTATGCAAAACAGTCTCGTCATAGAGTCAGATCATGGGAAAGCTAATCGTAATGGTGGTTCATGGTGGTGGAGCATCGAGACTTGGCAACGAATTACGCATGAGTGCGGCCAGACGACGAAACCAATCGGAGCCGCTCAATTCATCGAAACTCGGTTGGTAGTAGCAGCCATGGTCTTTCAGCAGCCACTCATCAGAAGCTTCGTTCTCTCGTTTGGTAGCCGCGGACTCTAGTTCATTAGCAAGTGCTGCAATACAAGATGGAGAGTTTCCAGAGCGTTGGAAGAGAGCCACGACTTCAGCGTCGGTCCCTGCCTCTACTTCCCAATCTTCGTGAAAGTAGCCACTCAGGAAGTTTGTGATCTGGTCTGTGTTCATGGTGTGGGAAAGCCAGTGAGGATGTTGTAAGCTCCAGAACCATTGCCCTGAAGGACGGCGCGAACGCCCGTTCCCGGTGCTACAGCAGAAGCACCGCTTTGAAGCACGCTGCCGCCAGAGAAGGGAGCATTAAGAATCAATCGACCTTGGGCACCGCCTCCCATCCAGTTGCTAAGCTGCGCAGCATTGTGGTCAAAAGCACTTGAGATAGCGGCCTCTGCTTCCGCACGGGTCGCAAACGTAGATGCGGCTGGCAGACGGGGATTCCCCGCCAGACGGGCAGCCAGCTGGGCATCAGTCTGCCCGACGTGGCGGGCCAAAAGATGTCCGCCCGCATTTTCGTGAGCCATTAGACCACCACCCGGAGCAAGTCGGCTTGATAAGCTTCCACTATTTGCGGCTTGGGTGCCTCTTGCAAGTAACAAACCCGCACTTTCGAAAAACATTGCCGGATTTGGGCCCAAAGCCTCCAGTGGCATGTTATAGCTGATTTCGCTTATCGCATTGTCGATACCTTCTCCAAGATTAATCATCCATTGAGGCTTTGGAACCGAACCGTTTCCCGTTCCGTAACCGCCGGTGCATGCATTTATTCCAGCACACAGCCCAAACGGATCGCTCAGTGAAATAGGATTCCCATCTGCGTAGGCGAACCAGTTGCTGCCGCCGCTGAATCCGATGGGATCGGCGTTTAGGAAGCGCATCAGATAGGGGCTGTAGTATCTGGCCCGCATGTTTAGGAGGCCGTTGCTGTCGGTTTGCACTCCGGCTTGGCCGTTGTAGAGGAAGGGGGTAGCCATGTCACCTTTGCTCCAGAACATGATGCCGTAGGCACTGTATTCGGCTTTGCCGATGACGTTTCCGGTGTCGTCGGTGCGGAGGAGGGTGCTGCCTATTTGGTCGAAGTGATAGGTCTTGGTGGCATCGGCTTCGTTGGCTTCGTAGAGGAGGCCGAGGCCGTAAACGTAGTAGGTTTTTGTGAGATCAGAATTGATGCGGATGAGGAGCTTGCCGCTGGGATCGATGACGTCTCGGGTGGTGCCGGTGGCGTCGGTGAAGCTGCGGCGGCGTCCTTCGGCATCGTAGGTGTAAGTGAGGCCGGCAGCGCTGGTGAGTTGGTTGCGGGAGTTGTAGATGAGTGTTTCACTCGTGGGCGGGACGCCCACGCTCCTTGTGATGGGGCCGCTCGTCATATTTCCATCGCCGTCGTGGACGACGCTGGTGCCGTTGGCCGTTAGGAGACGGTTGTCATCGTCGTAAGTGGCGTTTAGGGCGGGCTGTTGCCAAGCGGAGGTGACGAGCGGAGCACGGAGGCGGGATTTGATCTGACTGGCGTCGTCGTATTGGAAGGCGAGGTAGTTGATGAGCTTTCCGCCCGCGCTTTCTTTGATGGAAGTGAGTTGGTTGGCGGCATCATGGGCGATTTGGTTGCTGGTGCCGTTTGGCCGAAGCGTGCCGGTGAGTCTTCCGAGGCGGTCATACTGATAGGTCGTGACGCGGTTCGACCAGTCGGTGACGGTTTCAAGGAGGTTACGGGCGTTGTAGATGTAGTTGACCTCCTTGCCTGTGGGGTGTGCGGCGTCGGGCGGATAGGTGATGCGGGCGAGGTTGTTGTTCGCGTCGTATTTGTATTGGATGAAGTCGCCATCGGCAGTGGTAAAGGTTTTGAGCCTGCCACGTTCATCGTAGGTGCGGGTGATAACGGCGGTGCCTTCGGTGACGGTCTTTAGTAAGGTGCTGTCGTCGTATAGGTAAGCGATGGTTCCGGTAGGATCACTTTTGGACTCGACGAGGTTGCGGGCATTGTAGGTAAGCGTGGTTTCCTGATAAGAATCTTCGATTATGGACTTTACGAGATTGTTGTCGAAATAGTCCGTCGAAGTAAATTTCGACTCTGGAGTGGATGAGAGAAACTGCCGGTTGGCAGCATCATAGTAGTAGGCATACTCCATTCCTCGACGATCGTATCGTTGACGGAGATTGCCGTTGTTGTCGTAAAGAAAATCGGTGTATTTGGTAAGCGCGTCGGTGGTGTATTCCCTTTCACCACGTGCGTTCCAAAGCTGTTTGTTGGTCCGAAGAAGCGGGTCTTTAGTCTCGGTGGGTTGACTGTTTTGGTCATACAGCATTTCGGTTCTGCGAGTGAGAGGGTCGATCACCGCTCTCACGCGCTTAGCTGCATCATATTCCGTCGTGACGGTGTGATTGAGAGTATTGTAGGAAGTTTCCATCCAATCTCTCAGATCATAGGTGGTAGTGATGACGTTGCTACCGGTGGAAAGTGCGGGCAGCGTGGTGCTGGTCCTATTCCCAAGTACATTGTGAACATGCTCAGTAATGTAATCTTTGGCATCGGTGGTGGTTTCGAGATGCCCGGCGTCGTCATAGGTGTTGGTGGTAATGGCGGCAGGCTCACCCACAATGGGCGGCAGCGTGGAAGTGAGTGGCTGGCGGCGCTTGTTGTAGGCGTTGGTCGCTGTCCTATTTTCGGGATCAGTTACTGTGAGTAAGTCACCCCGCGCGTTGTTGAGCATCGACTGGAACTTGTTGTCATGGTAGGTGACTTTGTCCACTTGGCCCCACTCGTCATATCCAAAGGTCGTCTTCTTGTTTTCTCCATCTTTGGTGTATTCAAGCAGGCCGCTCGGGAGATAGTGGTGAGTCGTCACATGGAGCAGTGGGTCGGTGACAGTTTCGAGCTGGTGCTTCAGGTTGTAGGTGAAAGTGGTATCATTGCCCCGCTTGTCGTTGATGCGCTGGAGTCGGAGTTGGGAATCGTAAAAGTAATCCGTAATCTTACTGAGGCGGTCGGTTTCCTGCTTGAGGTTGTTGTCCGAGTTGTAATCCCAGTAGGAAAATTCACTCTTCGGTGAAACGCTCAACGTTTTCCGATCTTGGCCATCATATCCAATCGTGTCGGTATTGCCCATCGCATCGATGGAGCCGATCGTGCGACCACGCTCATCATAGAGATAGGTCGTCTTACCACCGAGCGGGTTTTCTTCAGAGTTCGCGTAACCGCTGTAATAAAATCGATAGGTCCGGGCGGCATCACCTTTGTTACGTTGTTCGAAAACGCGGCTTCTGGCATCATATTCGTTTTCGATGAGGGTGCGGTTTAGACCATCTTTGACGGACTTGACTCGGTGTTCGGAATCGTAGCCATAGGTCATCGTCTTTCCTTCCGCGTCGGTGAACGTTTGGAGATCGTCGCCGAGGTAGTCAAAGCCGATGGAGCGCGACGTTGTATCGGTGACAGCGCTGATTTTTCCACCTGCCCATGTGAAGTTAAGTTCGCGATTATAGGCGTCTTTGACCTTGGTAAGGTTGCCAGAAGTATAGGTAAATTGCTGAGTTTTCCCGAACAGATCGGTAATTTTATCGATCTTTCCATCCGGCAGGAAAGTCATGGTCGCTCCGTGGCGCTTCGTTAGGGTGAAATAAGCGGTTGGACCGGTGCCGTTGCGGACGAGTATCAGATTCATTCCCGACGGGGGGACGAAGCTGCCGTCAGGCATTTCGATAAACTCGAAGGTTTTGTTCCCTTGGGTAATGGAAACCGCCTTGTAACGCAGTTGTTCGATGGCCCAATGGATAGCGAGGGCCGAGGTAGTCCATTCTTTAGCCGTGGTATTGTCTCGTGAGAGGTCTGCGGCCACGGCGAGTGCGGCGAAGAATGGAGCCGCTTGGTAGGTATTCGTCACTCCAAGACCTGCTTTGACGCTGCTGCGTTGCACGGCCGTAATGTCATAACTGTGAGTCCAGCCGAAACCAAGGCCCGGGGACTTATTGTAGCGAGAGTTCGAGTTATAGGAGCGGGTGAAACTCAGTCCGTCGGGATCGCCACCTCCGAGTGAAAGGTCGGTGTAATCTGAAATCCAAGCTCCCGAGGCGACATCGACGGGATCGGAAAATGTCCTCTGAGGAGCCGTGTAGGGGACGTAGGGATAGCTTACCGGCGAGCTGGAAGCTATTTGCGCCGGGCTGCTCCGGTTCGCGCTAACGACTGGCGCTGCTGTCACCGGTGCAGGCTGGCTACTATAGCCGCCGAAGTTTGAACCAATGAGCATTCCTACGCTCGTCGGACTGTGGATCGCGTAACCATAGCCTTTATATTGATTGAGAACGATCTGTCCGCTGCCTGGAATCAAGGCAGTTGTCGCGCTATTCGCATTGAGTTCGGTTCCGAGGCTCGCCGTAGTCGGCGTAGGATAGCTCAGTAGTTCACCTGCGACCGAACTCCAGTTCGCACCCGTCGCCCGGTAAACTCTCTGACCGCTCTCATTCGCTAAATAAATGAGTTTGATGGTGGAAACCCCGGAAACCGTTGCACCTTGCATCTGCTCAATGACTCCATTTTCCATCGCGCTGGCATAGAGGGACGAAAATCGCAAGAAACTGGCGGACTCTGCGAAGCTTGTTGTCCGGTGACGGTTTCCGCTAAACTGAAGCCCCACATCGATGTAAACGGATTGTGCTGCTGTTACGAAACTTGGTTCCTGCCCTACTCTCCCGAAGCGGTGGTGGGTAATGGACTCCACCTTAAACACTCCACTTGAAATTTGGTCTGCTTGATAGGTCTGATACAGCCAATTCAGCCCAATGATATTGAGGGTCTCGGTCTTCACCCGCCAGTCGCTGTCCGTAAGTCCTGCCCGTTGGTAATTCTCCAACTGCTCCTGCCGGGCGCGCATCACCTGATCTGGATTGGCGAAGCAATAGATAATCGCATAGACACTGTCCGCATCAATTTTGTAATTCTTGTTTTCTGACTGGTTCGACTTGCCTTGATTTGTGACGTCGTAGGTAGATCCATTGTAATCCAGTTTGTAGTGATTGTGCGTCACCGTCAGCTCCAGATCGAGATTGGTTTGGGTAGGCGGTATGGTGATGACGCTGCCAAGGGGAGTCTCATCCAAATGGATGACGGCTCCACTCGCGTGCTTGACGAGTGAGAGCTTCCGACCGCGCAGGCTTGGAAGATTGAGCGATTGGGTATACTGGACAGCAGCCCAGGTATTGGTAGTG
>JANPAU010000002.1:0-2740 GCA_031430055.1 Akkermansiaceae bacterium
TTTCCACTACCCGCAGGCTGGGACTTCGGAACTCTCCTACATCAAGCCGTCCGTCAAAATCGAGCTCGGTGCCCGCTCCGATCACTGGCCACGAGAAACCCGAGCCATCCGCTCCTATCTGGGAGAATCGCTGGAGCTTCCAATCGGAGATGCCACCGTCCAGGCCTTGGCAGCCGAGCGAACGTTTTGGGAAAAGGCCACGCTGCTTCACGCCGAGTGCCATCGACCTCCCGACAAAGCCATGCCTGCCCGCTATGCCAGACATTACCACGACATGGCCCGCCTCGCGGAATCCCCGGTTGCCGAGCGCGCCCTAGCCGACGTCGAATTGAGAGAACGTGTCGTTGCCCACAAGAGCGTCTATTTCCGCTCCGCCTCAGCACACTACGATCTCGCCGTTCCTTCCACCTTTCGGCTGGTGCCAGATGATGCGCGCTTAACAGAACTGCAAAAGGATCACGACGCCATGGCTCAAATGTTCTTCCAGCCGCCACCTCCGTTGCCGCAGATCTTGGAAATCCTCCGCACCCTTGAATCCCGCATCCAGTCGCTCCCCGCCTGACCCTTTCTTCAACTTTCAGCTTTCTTCCCAATGACTCTCGCCACCGCCTACCGCAATAAAATCGACGCCCTCTGGTTGGACTTCCACTCCGGTGGCATCACCAATCCCATCACGGTCATCGAGCAGATTTCCTACCTGATGTTCGCCCGCCTGCTGGACATCACCGAGTCCCGCAATGAGAAACGCGCCGGCCGCCTGAAGAAGGACTTCAAGCGCCTCTTCCCGGAAAACAAGCAGCACATCCGCTGGTCCCACTTCCGCAATGAAGGCGGCGACTGCATGCTCACCATCGTCCGCGACGAGTTCTTCCCCTTCATGCGGACCAATCTCCAGCAGCACCCGCTCGGCCGCTACCTCAAGGACGCCAACTGCCTCATCCCTTCCGGCAACCTGCTCTCCCGCGCCGTCGCCGCCATCGAGGAACTCCCGCTCACCGAAGGCGATGCCAAGGGCGACATCTACGAACATTTGCTAGGCAAGCTCTCCACCGCCGGCATCGCCGGGCAGTTCCGCTCCCCGCGCCACGTCATCCGCGCCATGGTGGAAATGCTCGATCCCAAGCCCACCGACACCGTCTGCGATCCGGCTTGCGGCACCGGCGGCTTCCTCATTTCCGTGATGCTCTACCTCTACGAGAAATACTCCACCGCCGCCCTGGTGGAAACTGACGTTGAGGGAAACAAGCACTACCCCGGCGATCTGTTGGAACCGTACCTCGCCCACATCCGCGGAGGCATGTTCCATGGCTTCGATTTCGACATCACCATGCTCCGCACCGCAGCCATGAACCTGCTATTGCACAACGTCGAAGCCCCCAGCATCCACTATCAGGACACCCTCGGCTCGAATTTCTCAGAAAAGTTCCCCAAGGAGGCCACCAACTGCTTCGACGTCATCCTCGCCAACCCACCGTTCAAGGGCATGATCGACCTCGAAAACGTCGATCCCATGCTCAAGAGCAAGGTGAAGACCAAGAAGACCGAGCTGCTCTTCCTCGTCCTCATCCTCCACATGCTTAAGATGGGTGGACGCGCCGCCGTCATCGTGCCGGACGGCGTGCTTTTCGGCTCCAGCCAGGCCCACCTCGGTGTGCGCCAGATCATCGTCGATGACAACCAGCTCGAAGCCGTCATCTCACTGCCCGCCGGGGTCTTCAAACCCTACGCCGGCGTCTCCACCGCCATCCTCATCTTCGCCAAAGGCGGCCGCACCGGCGATGTCTGGTTCTACGACGTCCAGGCCGACGGCTACTCGCTCGACGACAAACGCACGCCCCAGCCTGACAAGAACGATCTCCCGGATCTGGTGAAACAGTGGAAAGCGCGCAACCCGAAGAAAAAGAGCGACCGCTCCGCGAAACACTTCTTCGTCCCCGTCGCCGACATCCGGGAAAACAAATACGACCTCTCGCTCAACCGTTACAAGGAGACGAAGCACGAGGAAACCACCTACGAACCACCCAAGACCCTCCTCAAGCGCATGAACAAGCTCGGCCAGGAAGTTCTCAAGGACATTGCTGATTTGGAGGGGATGCTGAAATGAAATGGCCCTCCGCAACGCTGGGAGAACTATGTAATCTCCGAAATGGGAAAGCCTACAATGCCAATGACTGGTCGGAATCCGGCTATCCAATCATCCGAATTCAGAATCTAAATGATATTTCCAAGCCTTTTAATCATTGGCCTGGAACCCTAGCAAAGCAAGTTCAAGTGACAGCGGGAGATCTACTCCTTGCTTGGGCAGGCACTCCAGGGACCTCTTTCGGAGCGCACATTTGGAATGGACCCGAAGGCGTTCTCAATCAACACATTTTCCAGGTTGAGCAAGACGAGCGCAAGCTTACAAAACAATGGCTTCAGTTTTGCATAAATACGCAGATCCTCACCCTCGTATCACAAGCTCAGGGAGGTGTCGGGCTTAAGCACGTCACCAAGGGAATGGTCGAAAGCTTAAATATCCCGCTCCCACCCCTCGCCGAGCAAAAGCGGATCGCGGCGATCCTCGATAAAGCCGACGCCATCCGCCGCAAGCTCCAACAATCCCTCCGCCTCTCCGACGACTTCCTCCGCTCCGTCTTCCTCGACATGTTCGGCGACCCCGTGACGAACCCGAAGGGGTGGGACGAAGGACTTGTCCTCGGCGAGGTTGCCGACATCGTCTCAGGCGTGGCCAAAGGGC
>JANPAU010000003.1:0-10670 GCA_031430055.1 Akkermansiaceae bacterium
AGCACCCGGAGCACGATGGATTCGCCGTGGTGGGTGGGGAGTGACGACACCCGCATGTCCACGTGCTTGTCGCCGAATTGTTTGACGATTCGTCCGTCCTGAGGAAGTCGGCGCTCGGCGATGTTCATGTTCGACATGACCTTGACGCGAGAAATGATCGGCCCGGCGAGGTGAATCGGCGGGGGGGCCATTTCATAAAGCGCACCATCCACCCGGTAGCGGATTTTAAAATCCTTCTCAAAGGGCTCGAAGTGAATGTCGGAAGCTTTTTCTTTAATCGCTTGGTAAAGAACGAGATCGACGTAACGAATGATCGGTGCGGAATTCGCCTCGGATTCGAGATCCGCCGCATTCATGCCTTCGCTGCCGACTTGCAACTGGCTGAGGATGTCTTCCATTGCCTTACCCTCGCCGCCGTAGCACTCGTTGATCTTGGCCTCGACGAGGTAGTCCGGCGCAACGACGACGGTAATCTCACGGCCTAGGGCGAAGCGTAAGTCTTCAGGCGTTTGCGGGTTGAGAGGATCGACCAAGGCCACATAGAGGCCGTTTTCGTCAAAGCTGACAGGAAGTGCGCCATGAAGACGGGCGGTGCCGGCGGGGACAAGCGCCAAGAGCGCCTCAGGCGGCGTCCAATCCCGCAAGTCCACCATGGTGGTGTGAAGCTCGGAAGCAACGACTGGCCAAACGTCATCCCGGTGCTGGATGACTTGGAAGTCGGCTAGGATTTCGGCGATTTCTTTGCCGCTGTGTCCGACTTCCGCGAGGATGTCTTGAGCAAGGGTCTGGTCGATGAGACCGCGCGATTGGAAGAGTTCAATGATCTGTTGATTGTCCATGGGACTGGGAGCCGGAGGGGGTTTCTAAAAAAAGTGAGAAAGAGGTCGATTAGTCGAGGTCGGACATCGTGGTATGCACCACCTCGCTGCCGGAGGTGAGGCCGGATAGCACCTTGCGGATTCCGTCCTCGCGGAGGGTGCGCATGCCCAATTCTCGGGCGCGACTGCGGAGTTGAGTCGTCGTAAGGCCGGTATTGATCATGCTGCGGACTTCATCGTCGATTTGGAAAATTTCGAAAATCCCCATCCGCCCCCTATAACCGTTGCCGCGGCACTTTTCGCAGCCGACGGGTCCAAAAATCGTTGCCCCGCTCATGCGGGATGAATCCAAGGTGAGTGCCCGCATTTCCTTCTCGGTAAGATCGGCGGGTGCCTTGCAAATGGGGCACAATTTCCGCACCAGTCGCTGGGCAAGCACCGCCCGGACGGCGGAGGCGATGAGGAATGGTTTCACGCCGATGTCCGCAAGACGAGCGACCGCGGACGGCGCGTCGTTGGTGTGGAGCGTGGAGAAAACCAAGTGACCGGTGAGCGAGGCGTTAATGGCGATGTTCGCCGTCTCCGCATCCCGGATTTCCCCGATCATGATGATGTTAGGCGCTTGCCGAAGCATGGCGCGAAGGGCAGCCGCGAAGGTCATGCCGATGTCGGCCTTGACCATAACTTGGTTGATGCCGGGCAACTCATACTCGACCGGATCCTCAACGGTGATGATCTTTTTGTCCGGCTTATTGATGACGTTGAGACAGGCGTAAAGCGTGGTCGTCTTGCCCGAACCCGTCGGACCGGTGACCAACAGGATTCCGTCCGGGAGACCGAGGAATTGCTCGAAGGTCTGCTGATCATCCGAAAAGAAGCCAAGCTCCGGCAGCCCGAGCACGAGCGCAGATTTGTCCAAAATCCGCATGACGATCGATTCGCCGTGGTTCGACGGCACCGAGGAAACCCGGAGATCGACCTCCTTGTCGCCCATTTTCAAACTGATACGGCCGTCTTGGGGAAGGCGTTTTTCGGCGATGGACATCGTGCCACTCATCACCTTTAAGCGAGCGATGATCGCTGGAAGCAGCTTCTTGGGATGGGTGTCCACGTGGACCAGCTTGCCATCCAGACGATAGCGAACCCGGACGGAAGTCTCGAGTGGCTCGATGTGGATATCCGAAGCTCGCAAGCGGAAAGCCTCCGTGAGCGTTTGCATCACCAACTTGATAATCGGCGCATCATCGCCGCCAGGTCCGGCTTCCGCATCGCCACCGGTCACGGAGTATCCATCTGCCGTCGTCGCGCTCGCCTCGTTGGAGTGATAAAACTGCTTCAGGTGGTCTTGGATGTCCTGCTGAGTGACGCACACCAGATTGAGCTCGCGGCCAATCGCATGTGGAAGCGTATCAAGCGCCTCGAAATCAAGCGGATCTGCAAGCGCGATGGTCAACGAAAGTCCATCGTCCTGCACTGGAATCACCCGGTAACGCTTCGCGATATCCTCCGAGATCGACATCGTGATGCTCGGATCGAAGGCCACATCGGTGAGTCGAATGAAGGGAATTCCCGCGTTCGCCGCCAAGGTCTTCGCGACGTCATCCTGAGTAAGAGAGCTATTTGCCAACAGATACTCGACGATCGTCTCCCCCCCGGAGAGGGCACTGCGTGCGCGGTCGGTTTCTTCGGCGCTTACCAAGCCGACTTCGGTAAGCAATTCTGCGAGATAATCTTCGTTGGAAAACACTGGGATCTGAGTCCTTGGGGTGGATTTGAAAACAAGCAAATGAAGCTATCGTCTCTTGCTGCGTCTTTCGCAGATTGGTCAACCCACCCCGCCGTTGTCAACCAGCCACATCACTTGATTAGACAATTTTAAATTCAGACTCACTACCCCCGCTCTTCAAGTCGCCAACCCCACCTCGCTAATTTTCAACCTCGCAACCTTATTTCCCTACCCCGCTGCCGCAAAACCCAACTCCGGAATCCCGCCACCCACCACCATAACCCTCTCATTACGAAAAATCGCCGCAGATCTCCCAATTCGCGGATGGCTCTTCTGCGGATTTACTCATCATCAATGCCCAATCCATCCGCACAGGGAAATGACCCTGCTTCGTTGGATTCCCGTAATGGACGCTGACATCTGGACTGGATGGGAGCTGCTCTAATGCTTCGCGGGCTTCGGCGTGGATGGCCATCGCAAGCTTCACCTTGAGCACCGAGGCATTTACATGACTCAGCCATTCGGGCTGGTCCGGGTGATTGTGAAGACGCCGGCGTGAAACAAAAGTTTCGTAACCACCCACAATCACCATCATCAATAGATTTAGGCAGGGGGAGTATTTACGCAACATCACGACCGAAGCGGAGTTTATTGCGGCAGTTCCTCATTCCATGAAATTTTCAATTTTGATCGCTGGCACGGTTCTAATCGCCGCCTCCCTTTTCGTTTCTGCGGCTCAACTCGGGAAAAAGGGGGGGAAACGTCAAGCGGCGGCCGAACAAGCGGCCGTCCCGCCGGAATTCATGCCAGATCCTGCCAATCCATGGCACGCTTGGACGGCATCCAGCGGGGAGAAACTGGAAGCAAAATTCAAGACACTTGAAAATGGCATCGTGACCGTAGAGCAGCGGGACAAGCGCATCGTGCGTTTCCCTCTTGCCCACTTGAGCGCCGAAGATGACCAATTCGCCCAAGCTTGTAAAAGACAGCAACCCCACCCGCCGATGACTCAAGAGGTAATCGTGAAAGCCGCCGCGAAGATCGATGAGTCCGTCATCGCGGGCCTCAAGCAAAGCAAGACGCCCGCGAATCCTCAAGCGACCGATGCCCAACTGATACGCCGGCTCTACCTCGACATCATCGGCCGCATTCCCACCGAGCAAGAGGCGCGCGGTTTTCTCGCAGATCCATCGTCGAGTAAGCGCGTTACTTTGATTCATACGCTGCTCAACTCGCCGGGCTACACGATGCACATGTATAACTGGCTTGCCGACATGTTGCGAGTGAAGGACGACTATGGCAAAGGGGCAAAAGGATTTCTCTACGAAGATTGGCTGAAGGACCAGATCGCCATGAACAGGCCCTGGGATGTGATGGTGCGAGACATGCTCACCGCCGATGGCAAGCTCAATGAAAATGGTGCCGCAGGCTTTCTGTTGCGCGACGCCCAGATGCCACTCGATGGGGTTTCGAATCTCCTAACAACCTTTCTTGGCGCGAATGTTTCCTGTGCCCAGTGTCATGACCACCCGTTTGCCGATTGGTCACAGAAAGACTTCTATAGTATGGCGGCATACTTCGGTGCTACCGATGGATACCATGAAGATGTCTATCGAAAGACCCGTAAGCTTGCGAAGTCACCAGAAGTACAAGCCTTGGGGAAAAACATGGTGAACCAACTGCTCGCCTCGAATGTCTACAATCTCGTCGATTTGCCGACGAATCACCTCAAGTTCCCAGTCGATTACAAATACAAGGACGCAGCGCCGGGCGAGTTCGCGAAGCCAGAGCTGATCCGCTGGAGCGATACGATCAAGAGCAACCCCGCGTATCCCACGGCTAAGGTAAAGCCCTCACAGCTGCGCAACGAATTCGCGGCATGGATGGTACATCCAGAGAATCCACGCTTCGCCACTGCAATCGCGAACCGCCTTTGGAAAAAGGTTTTTGGCATCGCCGTGCAGGAGCCTGTGTCCGACATCGATGATCCGTCTGGTGCGAGCAATCCGGAGCTACTTGGACTCCTAACGACTTACATGAAACAGGTGAATTTCGACCTGCGGGAGTTCCAACGCATCCTCTTCAACTCGGCAACCTATCAACGGCAGGTCAGCGAATCCCCGGAAAACTTGAGTGCCTATCACTTCCAAGGCCCCACCTTGCGGCGCATGAGTTCTGAGCAAGCGTGGGACTCCATCGTGACTCTTACTTCCGGCGACGAGCCGGATCACATCTTACTCCGTCGGGGCGATGAACTCCAAAAAACGGTGGTGGCCAATGATCAAATCAACTTAGAAACTCTTACAAAAATGGTCGCTGAGATGAAGGCGGAAGGTATCTCGATGAAAGGTGGCCGCAAAGGAAAGCCCGGAGCAATGGCTAGGCTTTACGAAGGCGGGAAACCGCAGCTTCGCTCGGGGTTAGTCTTGGCACGCGCCAGCGAACTGCAACAGCCCGCGCCGGAAAATCATTTCCTCCGACTTTTCGGGCAGAGTGATCGCCTCGTTTCGGATACGAACACGACCGACGGCAGCGTGCCTCAGATGCTGCAACTGATGAATGGCCCGGTGCAGGAAATGATCACTCGTGATTCCGCCGCGCTCGCCGCTGCCACCAAGGAATCCACTCCTGCGGCGAAGATCACATCACTCTATCTGAGTTTTCTCAGCCGTGAGCCGAGTGCGGAAGAATCAGCAAAAGCCGTCGCAGCCATGAAGGAGGGTCTCGTGCTCTCCGACCTCGCCTGGGTACTTCTAAACTCGCGCGAATTTTTGTTCATTCCTTAATTCTAACTTTCTCTATGATGAAATCTGACATCCATCGACTCAATGAAATCACCCGCCGCTCGTTCGTCGAGCGCATGGCTCAAGCTGCATTCGGCATCAGCCTGCTGCCATTCATGCCAGGCGAGAATCTTCGTGCGGCAGAGCCTGCTGCTGCGGGCAAGCCGGGTTTCGGCAAGGCGAAGGCGGTGATCATGCTGCAACTATCAGGAGGCCTCAGTCAGATCGATAGCTTCGATCCGAAGACCGGTGCGTCCAAAGGCCCCGGCACGGCGGTAAGCACAAAAGGCGGCTATCAGGTATCATCCTTCCTACCAGAGATCGCTAAAATTTCGGATCAAATCACCGTGATCCGCAGCATGACCGCCAAGGTCGGAGTGCATGAACAGGCGCGCTATCTAATGCGAACTGGATTTGAAAAACGCGGGACGATCGTGCATCCCACGCTGGGTGCTTGGGCGCAACACTACCTCGGGGCGAGTCATCAGACACTGCCTAGCAGCGTCTGCATCAATACTCCGTCGAACCATGGGAATGGGTTTTTCCCGGCGACGATGAGTCCGTTGCCGATTCTCGATCCAGATGAAGGTCTCCGCAATGCCATTGCCAAGGCGGACTCTTCGACCATGGAGAAGAGGCTTGCTCTACTCCGCGAAATGGACCGCAAGTTCACCGATAAAGTGCAGGACAGCAGTGTGGCGGCTTACAATGATTTTTATGAAAGCACGCTGCGTCTGATGAAAGGCAAGGATCTTGAGTGCTTCGATCTCGACAAAGAACCCGCTAATCTGCGGGAGAAGTATGGCAAGAATCGCTTTGGGCAAGGCTGTCTTCTTGCCCGCCGCTTGGTAGAAGGTGGAGTCCGCTATGTGGAAGTAGAGAGCGGGGGTTGGGATATGCACCAAGATCTCGAAGGTGGAATGGAAGATCGCGGCGCGGAGTTCGACACGGCCTTTGCCGCACTCATCAGTGATCTGGATGCACGCGGGCTGCTTGATCGCACGATGGTGGTGGTGGCGACTGAGTTCGGCCGCAAGCCGCAGTTCGACGGCAGCGGTCGCGGGCACCATCCGTTAGTCTTTTCATGCGTTCTCGCAGGTGGCGGCGCCAAGCGTGGCTTTGTCTATGGCTCCAGTGATGAAGCTGGCGGAGATGTGAAAAGTGACCCGGTCACTGTCGGCGATCTCCATGCTACGGTGGCCCATGCGTGTGGCCTGCCGATTGAGAAGAGCGTGCTGAGTGCCAGCGGGCGACCGTTTACGATCGGTAACAAGGGCAAGCCGGTGACTGCTGTATTTGCGTGAATTAGGGCTAACGAGTTGCTAGAATCTTGTCCACACGGATGCCGTCCATGTCGATGACCTCGAAGGTCCAGATGCCGGAGGTGACCTTGTCGGTTTCCTGAGGAAGACGCCCGAGTTCTTTGATCAACCAACCGGACACGGTTTGGTATTCATCACCACCGCCTGCGGGGAGGTCGAAAGTTTCGAGATACTCAGGAAGTTTTTCGATTTCGTAGAGCCCATCGATAAGCCAAGTTCCATCGCTGCGTTGTTGGATAGGCATCGCGAGTTGTTCCTCACGAGAGGGCACATCGCCGACGATGGTTTCCATGAGATCGATCAAGGTGACCATGCCCATCACGCTGCCAAATTCGTCGAGCACGAAAGCCGCGCGCTGGCCGGTTTTCCGAAAAGACTCCAGCAAAATACTGGCCGGTTGAGTTTCTGGAACTAGCAGCGGCGGCTGCATGATTTCACCGAAAATGACCGACTTTCCTGAGGCGAGATTGGTATAGATATCCTTGAGTGATACTACTCCGACCAAATTTTCACGCCGGTCATGGTAGATCGGGAAGACTTCTTGCGTGGATCGAATAATCGACTGCCAAACGGCCTGGTGATCGGCGTTTTGCTCAATCCAAATGATGCGCGGACGTGGGATCATGATGTCGTAAGTGACGAGTTTTTCAAACCCAATGACACCCTGCATCATCCGTGATTCGGAGCGATTGATCGACCCGGCGATCATGCCCTCCCGCACTAACACGGTGATTTCCTCACGTGAGATCGGGCAATCTTTGTCTTCACGGATTCCGAAGAGTCGCAGCAGGCCGCCGGTGGACCAAGAAAGCAGACTCACCGCTGGCGCTGCGATGGTGGATAGGATGGCCATGGGTCCGGCCATGGCGCTGGCGATGGCTTCAGGGAATTTCATGGCCAGTCGCTTGGGGACAAGCTCACCGAACACCAAGGAAAGATAGGTAAGGATGCTGATGACGATGCCAAGTGCTATGGGCCTCGCATACTCGCCGATGAATGGTAGTGGAGCGATGATTTCTGCCAGGCTGTTAGCAATATTACCACTGCCCATCGCACCTGCGATGATGCCGACGAGGGTGATACCGATTTGCACGGTCGAGAGGAAGCGGTTGGGCGACTCGGAGAGTGTGAGAGCTTTTTTTGAGCCTGAATTCCCCTTGTCCGCCATCGTCCGCAGGAGTCCTTTGCGGGAGGAGACGATGGCGATTTCTGTCATCGCGCACAGGCCATTGGCGAGGAGGAGAACGAAGACGATTGAAATTTCGAGGATGACGGAATGCATGAGGGGTGGACGGGTGCCGGAGTGACTCTGGCGAAGGATCGCGGGAGATTCGAGCGGATTCCATCATGATGGGTTGAGGCTTGCTGAAATTCGATTTCTAAAGTCGGCTTGACCTCGCGGATGACGTCGGTAGCGTCGAAAAAACTGAGCTGTATGATTTTAAAGCCTCTTATCGATCGCCATTTCCCGTGAAGAATCCACTGAATTTGCTACCACGGTCGATCCAGCAATATATTGGGGGAAACGTCTCGAAAACGATGTTGCTGACGGTGTTGCTGCCGCTGAGTTTTATGTCAATTTTCAGCACTCTTGTGATTGCCGCGCAATATTTTCCTGGGTCTTATGATTGGAAGCGGCAGGTGATCTCACACTTAATTTCGCCTCGTTATAATCCGGATGGATTTCTATTGCCGTCGCTGGGCATGGCGATATCGGCATTATTCTCCCTACCTGTAGCGGGTTACATTTCGCAACGCTTGCGCGAGGTCTCGCCGCGATTGTCGCATTGGGTGGGGGTGAGCTTGGGTGTAGGAATTTTTCTGGTAGTGACGGTGACGCTACCATTTAACACACCATCGATGCCGGAGAGCGTGCACGGGGTGCACGAAGCACTCGCCCGAATCGGGGCGGCCGGCGTCGTGGGAGGAATGGTGTGTTGCTGTGTGATCGGGTTACGAGATCGCTTCGGAGGACAGCGAGTGCTCGATCCGAAGCTGGTGGCTAGCTGGGCCTGTATCACCTTGGTGCCAGTCCTTTGTGGGATCTTGTCGGGGGTTTTGAAATTTTCGCGGAAAGCCGGTTTTGAGTGGGCTATTCAACTTCGCCAAGAGCTGAAACAAACCATGCTTTTGCAGCTCGCATTCTGGGAATGGGTAGGCGTGGTAGGGTTTGTTTTTTTCATGGTAGTCTCGGTGATGTTGCTGCCTGCGCGAGTGAAAAAATTGTAGCAGCGCGTCGGTGACAGTGGCTAAAGATTTCCAACTGCATCGTTAACTCACCCGAGTTGTAACGCGATCAAGTCGCGGCAGCTGTGCTAGACGCGGGGATGAACTTTCAGTTCGCCACGATGTTGAAAATTTTGCCAGGGATGAAGACAATCTTGCGGATGATCTTGCCTTCGAGGTGTTCGTTGACCTTGGCACTGGCGAAAGCGGCAGCCTTGGCGGTTTCTTCGTCGGCGTCCTTAGAGATCATGAAACGGTCGCGAAGCTTGCCGTTCACTTGGACGACGAGTTCGACCTCGTTGCGGATGAGCGCTTCTGGATCGTAGGTTGGCCAAGTGCTTTCTGATAGCATGGGAGGCTGGCGGTTAGAGGCCGCCGCCACGCGGGCCTGGATTTCTTCGGTGAGGTGAGGAGCGAAGGGATTGAGCACCGC
Organism: Akkermansiaceae bacterium; assembly: GCA_031430055.1. GTDB lineage: Bacteria > Verrucomicrobiota > Verrucomicrobiia > Verrucomicrobiales > Akkermansiaceae > Luteolibacter. Next base: position 9,309 of record JANPAU010000003.1, read on the forward strand.
GAGCAGCTGGATGAACTCTCTCAACGGCACGACTTCGGCTTGAGTGAAGGCGTTGGTGCAAATCATCATCTGTGAGATGGCAGTGTTGAAGCTGAGTTTCTCGATGTCTTCGCCGACTTTCTTGATCGTCTCGTGAACGGTGCGAAGCAGTGCCTTGTCGGTGCACGGGACGTCCTGAATTTTTGAGGAAATTTTGATTTCACCTTCTTGTTCGTCGAATGCGAGACGCCAGACGCGGGCCAGAAAACGAGAGACCCCTTCCACGCCTTTCATCTGCCAGGGCTTCACCTGCTCAAGCGGACCCATAAACATTTCATAGAGCCGCAGTGCGTCGGCTCCATACTCGGAAACGACGTCGTCGGGGTTGACCACATTGCCACGGGACTTGGACATTTTCTGACCATCTTCACCGAGGATGAGGCCTTGGTTGATGAGCTTTTGAAATGGCTCGGGCGTTCTAACGTGACCGAGATCGAAAAGCACCTTGTGCCAGAAACGAGCGTAGAGCAGGTGAAGTACGGCATGTTCCGTACCGCCGACGTAGAGATCGACCATGCCGGGTTTTTCATCTGTCCAATAGTCTTCTGCAGCGTGGGAGATGAAGCGATCCGTGTTCGTGGGATCGCAGTAGCGGAGGTAATACCAGCAGGAGCCTGCCCACTGCGGCATCGTGTTCGTTTCTCGGAGGGATCCATCTGGCAGCTCGACCCACTCGGTGGCCTTAGTGAGAATGGGTTCGGGGGTGCCGCTGGGTTTGTAGTCTTCCAGCGGTGGCGCGAGGAGGGGCAGTTCGCCCTCGGGAATCGCGTGGTGGTGGCCGTCTTTCCAGATAATTGGGAACGGTTCACCCCAGTAGCGTTGGCGGGAGAAGAGCCAGTCGCGAAGCTTGAATTGGATGCGGCGCTTGCCCTTGGAATTGGATTCTAACCAGTCGATCATTTTGGCCTTGGCCTCTGCGGTGGATAGGCCGTCGAGGAAGCCGGAATGGATGGCGGTGCCATAGGCGGTGTAACCTTGCCAATCGGAATCGTCGTTAGGCTGGACGACCTGCTTAATCGGTAAATTGAATCTGAGCGCGAATTCATGATCCCGCTCGTCATGCGCTGGGACGGCCATAATCGCACCGGTACCATAGCCCATCATCACATAGTCCGCGATCCAGACGGGGATTTTTTCGCCGTTCACCGGATTCGTCGCGAAGGCACCGGTGAAGACACCAGACTTGTCCTTGTTGAGGTCACCGCGGTCCATGTCAGACTTGGAGGAAATTGCTTTCTGATAGGCTTCCACGGCAGCCTTTTGCTCGGCGGTGGTGATTTCCGGGACGAACGGATGCTCAGGGGCGAGCACCATGTAGGTCGC
>JANPAU010000004.1:0-14315 GCA_031430055.1 Akkermansiaceae bacterium
CGAAGACATAACACACCGGAATCAAGAACAGGCCGATGATGGTCGAGATCGTCATGCCAAAGACCACGCCGGTGCCCATGGTGCTGCGGGAGGCAGCGCCGGAACCGGTGGCTAACATCAGCGGCACGCAGCCGAGAATGAAGGCGAAGGAGGTCATCAAAATCGGGCGCAGGCGGAGTTTCGCGCCTTCGAGCGCAGCTTGGAGCGTGGGGATGCCTTCGTCGCGTTTCATCTTCGCGAACTCGATGATGAGGATGGCGTTCTTCGCCGCGAGACCGATGAGCATGATGAGGCCGACTTGGGCATAGACGTTCATCTCGTAGTTGCGCAGAAACAGGCCGACCATCGTTCCGAGAATCACGGTGGGCACGGAGAGCAGCACGGCGAAGGGCAGTGACCAGCTTTCATACTGCGCGGCTAACAAGAGGAAGACGAAGATGATCGCCATGCCGAAAATCACGGGCGCTTGACCTTCGGATTTCGTCTCCTGAAGCGTGAGGCCGGACCATTCGTAACCGATGTTGGCTGGCATGGTGGCCATGACTTCCTCCATCGCTTTGATCGCTTGTGCGGAGCTGAAGCCGGGCGCAGGAGAACCCATCATTTCCGCAGAGAGAAATAGATTGAAACGGGTGACAAAGTTAGGCCCAGACATCTTGGTGATGCTGACAAGTGTGCTGAGCGGGACCATTCCGCCGCTGTTGTTGCGGACGAAGAATTTCCCGATGTCATCTGGCTTGCTGGTGTATTGCGGCTCCGCTTGGAGGAAGACTTTATAAACCCTGCCGAACTTGACGAAGTCGTTCACGTAGAGGCCGCTCAGGTAGGCTTGCAGGGTTTGGAAAACGCTGTCCACCGGCACGCCGAGGGTGCGGGCTTTTTCGCGGTCGAGCTCGATTTTCACCTGCGGGGTGGAGGGCTGGAAGGTGGTGCTAACACGGCCAATTTCCGGGCGCTTGGAGGCGGCGGCGATGACGTCTTGCACATAGCCAGCGAGTTGATCCACGCTGCCGCCGGAGCGGTCTTGCAACTGCATGGTGAAGCCCGAGACGTTGCCATAACCTGGCAGTGCTGGCGGGCCGAAGGCGAAGATCCGGGCACCTGGGATGACTGAGAATTTCTTGTTCCATTCTGCGACTAGCGCCTTGGCGTGGAGCTTGGGATCCGCGCGGTCTTTCCAGTCGTCCAGGCCGATGAACATGAGCGCTGAGTTCGGGAAATTGATCGAGTTGAGAATGTTCATGCCGGAAATGGCGAGGGACGACCGCACTCCCTTGGTATTGCCGACGATTTCTTCTACCTGTTTGAGCAACTCGTCGGTGCGCTGGAGGGAAGCACCTTCTGGCAGCTCGACGGCGACGAAAACGTAGCCTTTGTCCTCATCCGGAATGAAGCCGCCGGGCACCACCTTGCCGAGGCCCCAGATCCCACCGCAGACGATGACGAGCAACAGCATCGAGCGGGCTGCCTTGCGGGTCAGCGAGCCGACGATCGTGCCGTAGCCCGCAGTGACCCAGTCAAAGAACTGGTTGAATTTTCTGAAGAACCAAGCGACCGGGCCCTTCCCGGGTGTCGGCTTGCGGAGCAGCATGGCGGAGAGCGCGGGGCTGAGGGTGAGCGCATTGATGGCGGAGAAAATCACGGATACCGCGATGGTGAGGGCAAACTGCTGATAGAGCGCGCCAGTCACACCACCCATGAAGGCGACTGGGACGAACACCGCGCAAAGAATGAGCGCGATGGCAACCACCGGGCCGGAGACTTCTTTCATCGCTTGGCGCGTGGCATCGACGGGTGTCATGCCATGCTCGATGTGGTGTTGCACCGCCTCGACCACGACGATGGCATCATCCACCACGATGCCGATGGCGAGGACGAGGCCGAACATGGTGAGTGTATTGACGCTGAATCCCAGCAACGGGAAGGCAATGAATACTCCTAACAACGAAACCGGCACCGTGAGCATCGGGATGATGGTCGCGCGGAAACTTTGGAGGAAAATATAGACGACGATGAGCACCAAGATGATGGCCTCGAACAAGGTGTGGACGATGGCTTCCATGGACGCCTTGATCGGCAAGGTGGAGTCCAGGGTGATGCTATATTCCATGTCTGGCGGAAATCGTAGCTTGGCTTCCTCGAGGATTTTTTTGACGTTGTCCGCCGTCTGAATGGCATTCGCGCCGGGGGCCAGATAGACGCCGAGGGCACCGGCAGGCGCCTTATCGAGGCGGGCGCGGATCGCATAGGTCTGAGCTCCTAGAGTGACGCGACCGACATCTTTGATTTTCACTTGCTGCCCGTCACCGCTGGATTTGACGATGATTTCCTCGAACTCTTTGGGATCTTTCAGTAAGCCTTGGGCGCGAATGTTGAACTGGCTTTCCTGACCTGTTGGCGCTGGCTCAGCACCGATCGTGCCGGCGGGGGATTGGGCGTTTTGCTCTTTGATCGCGTTAGAAACATCCTGCGGCGTGACACCCAAGATCGCGAGTTTTTCGGGGTTCAACCACACTCGCATCGAGTAATCCTGAGCAGTGAAATTTTTCACATCGCCGACTCCGGAGACCCGTTTGATCTGATCGACGAGATTGATGTCAGCATAGTTGCCGAGGAAGATGCCGTCGTAGGATCCCTTAGGCGAAGAGAGGCCGATGGCTAACAGGATGTCTGGGCTTGAGCGATTGACGACCACGCCTTCGCGTTTTACTGCGTCCGGGAGTTGGGCTTCTGCCTGGCCCACGCGGTTCTGCGTGTTGACCTGCATGATGTCCACATCAGTGCCGACATCGAAGGTGACATTGAGAGTCATCTTACCGTCGTTCGCACTGTAGGACTGCATGTAGAGCAGCTTGTCTACGCCATTGACCTTGGACTCGATGGGGGTCGCCACGGAGTCCATGACCGCCTCGGCGGCGGCACCGCGGTAGGTGGTGGTCGCTTGAATCAGCGTGGGGCTGACGTTCGGATACTCCGAGATTGGTAGCCGTGAGAGTGAAATGAGGCCGACGATGCAGGTGACGATGGAGATGACCATCGCCACGATCGGGCGCCGGATGAAGAATTCAGCCATGATCGGTTAGTGCTTGGCGGGTTTAGCCTCAGCGGCGGGAGCGGATTTCATGGCGGCCATTTGGGTGGTGGTCATGGGATTCACCGGCATGCCTTCGCGGACTTTTTGCAAGCCCTCGACGACGATGCGTTCACCGAGTTTGAGGCCGTCGAGAATGACGATGTTAGAATTGGATAGTTCCCCGACCTTGACCGGGCGCTGGCTGGCGGTGTTTTCTGGAGTGATCACCCAGACGAAACTTTTCCCCTGGAGCTCGATGATCGCCCGTTGCGGGATTTCGATGCTATCCTTGAGAGTGCCGAGTTCCACGCGGACTCTTGCAAACATTCCGGGGCGCAGGAGTTTCTGTTGGTTGGGAAATTCAGCGCGCACTCGCAGGGTGCCGGTCTTTACATCCACCGCGCGGTCGATGAAGACGAAGCGGCCTTTTTCAGGATGCTCCAGACCATCCGCGAGGATCAAGGTGACTGGCAAGTCCGCCACTTTGCGACCTGTTCTGCGATTTTCCTCCTCGAATTTGATATACTCCACTTCGCTCACATTGCTGTAAAACCACATCGGATCGAGCGTGGACATGGTGGCTAACAAGGTAGGTTCGCCCTTGCCCACCAGCTCACCGATAGAGACTTGGTGCGCTCCGATGAGGCCTGTGATGGGCGCTTTTACCTCACAATAACCGAGATCCAATTGCGCGGATTCGACTCTGGCCTTCGCGGTGATCACGCCAGCCTCACCGACATCCACGGAGGCGAGAGCGTTATCCAAATCCTGCTGGGGGATGGCCTTGCGTTCCACGAGTGGCTGAAGGCGGGCCACGTCTTTTTGGTATTTATAGAGTGCGGCATTCGCCTCGGCCAAGGCACCGGTGGCAGCGGCCAGTCGTTCAAGAAACGGCTTTTTATCGAGTTCGAACAAGACATCACCCTGCTTGACTTCCACGCCTTCGGTAAATGGCATCCGATCGACGAATGCTTCCACCCGCGCCCGGACCTCCACGTTTTGAGGGGAATCTAGCTGACCGATGAGCGTTGAGGTGCGCTGAACCTCCGAGGGAACGATTTCCATCACCTCGACGATCGGTGGGGGTGGAGCGACGACTTCGGGCTTTTTACAAGCACTGAAACAGAGAATTGCCATCATTGCGCCCCCCCCATGAGTAGCGGCAATTCGTCGATGGCGGAAAGTGATTTTTGGAAAGATCGTTTTCAAATGAATGGTTCGCTCGTTTGGGATGATGAATCGTCAGTGCCTAAGCAATCGTGGCATCACGTTTTAAAAAGTGAAGCATTTGGTCAAAAGATGTCAGATTTTTGATCACCCTTGGAGTAAAGAGTGAGGTCCCCGGTGTCAAATGGGACCTTGGTCTCATCAGCTTTCAAGATTTAGGATGAAAAATCCACTTGATGGATAGGGATGCCCCTTCAGGATCACGCGCAGCCAATCATCAACATTGGCGGGCTACGATTCATTGAAATTCAGGCATTCCCCAGACCAGCACTCCCAGAAATCGATCCAAATGCCATCCTCAGTCAGACTCATCGCTCTTCTCTCCAGCGTCGGCCTCGCCAACTCATGCATGCTTGGCCCGGACCTCGGGACGCCCGACCTAGCTCTCCCCGCATCGATTCGCGGTGACATGGTCCCCCACGGAGCTTCGTTTGGAGATAAGTCCTGGCGCAAGGTATTTAGTGATCCTACGCTTTACGCGCTTATCTCGCGGTCCCTCCAAAATAACCCTGATCTTGTCGCGGCCACTTACCGCATCGAAGACGCTCGCGCTCGTGCTCAAGTAGCCCGTTCAGCTTGGTTTCCCACGCTCGATGGCAATGACGGCGCGTCCACCAGCTCCAGCTCGCGAAATACCGGGCAAAGCCCATCGAGCGGTAGTCGGACCTCTGAGTCCTACAATCTAACTGGACTCCTCAGTTGGGAACTCGACCTCTGGGGCGGCATCGCTCGCGACAACCAAGCTGCCCGTGCCAGACTCCTTGAGTCAGAATTCCAACGCGATGCGGTCCAGACCTCCCTCATCGCAGCAGTCGCCATCAGTTACATCGATCTGCAAAACCTTGACGAGCGGCTCGCCATTGCCCGCCGCACCATCGAAAGTCGGAAAGGGTCGCTTGAACTTGTCACTGCCCGCCGCGACGGCGGAGTCAGCTCGGACTTGGAAGTCGGCCAAGCAGAAGCACTGCTCTCACAGGCTCAAGTTTTAGTCCCGACCACCGAGCGTGCCATCGTCGAAAAAGAAAATGAAATCCGTGCCCTGCTCGGCGAGTATCCCGGCGGTATCACGCGTGGCGGCACCCTCGATAAGCTCGACGCGTCCCTTCGCATCGCTGCTGGGCTGCCATCCTCGCTGATGGCCCGGCGACCCGATATCTCAGCCGCTGACCAATCCTTTCAAGCGGCCACCGCAGAGGTCGGTGTTGCCGAGGCCTTGCGCCTTCCCGCCCTTTCCCTCACCGGGCAAGGCGGCATGATCAGTAGCGACTTCAGTAAACTTCTCCAAGGGAGTTCCGCCGCCTACTCCATCGGCCCTCAACTCGCGGGTCCGATCTTCGACGCTGGGCGCGGCAAGGCTCGCGTAGAAGGGGCGAAGGCCCGGGCAAAAATTGCTCTCGCCGCTTATCAAAAATCCGCCCAACAGGCGTTCCAAGAAGCAGCCAATGCCCTTAACGCCTATCAAAAAACCGGCGAGATCATCACCGAAAATACCAAGCTCGTCACCTCCCAGAAAAACGTCTCATCCATTGCACTGGATCGCTTCCAAGGCGGTGCCTCCAGTTACTTGGAGGTGCTCGATGCGGAACGGGAATTGTTCGCTTCCGAGCTCGATCTCGCCGACTCCCGCAGCAACCGCCTGCGCTCCGTGGTGCAAGCCTATCGAGCGCTGGGTGGCGGCTGGAAGTGACGCTTTTAGCCATTTCATCATGCCTGCCGTATGATGGCTTCTGGTTCGCGTGGTGTATGATCGCTTTGTTTGTTTTCATGCTTGAGATCGACGCGATGAATGTTGCTAGCAGCGATGTCGAACACGCGGAACGTTGCGAAAAAGAACGCCAAGCCAGATCATGGTTCTTGAGAGAGTCACGCCGTTTTTTCAAAAGCCTTCCCATGTCGCGCCGAGCGCCTAGAGTGCGCCTGTCTACACGAATCTTGCATGTCATTTTCCCAAATTCTCACTCACCCTGGCGGCTCACATAAGGACGAATTTCTTGCCTGCTGCTTGTTACTTGCTGAAAACCCGGTGACCATCGTCCGGCGCGAGCCAACGGAGGCTGACTTGCTCGATGTGGCCACCGCAGTCATCGATGTGGGCCACCAACACGCGCCGGAGCGGGGGAACTTCGATCACCATCAATTTCCCAAGGATCATCCGCCGATGTGCGCGCTGAGTTTGGTGCTGCAGCATCTCGGGGTGTATCAGGATGCGCTGAAGTTCTGCGATTGGCTGGAGCCTGCCGAGTGGTTTGATACGCGGGGGCCGATCGAAACTGCGCGGTGGCTGGGGGTGGCGAGGGAAACTTTGTTTAAGCTGAATTCGCCGATCGATACGACTTTGTTGCGCCGCTTTGCCGGGGTTTCGGAATTGAAACCGGGTGAGCCGCTGTGGGAGGTGATGCGCTGGATCGGAGTGGACCTGCTGGATTATCTGAAAAATTTGCGGGAACGGCTGGATTTTATCGGGGAGGTAGGGGAGTTTTGGAATGTTGAATCAGCGGCGGGCTCGTTCAAAGTTTTGTATCTACCACGGACGGATCCGCTGCCGGATGAGCCGTCGGCAGGGTTGGCGCGGTTCATCGAGTCGCGGCCGGAAGCGGCTGATGTGGTGGGCTTGGTGTATCCAGACCGGCGCGGTGCGGGGTTCGGAATGTCCCGTCACAACGATCACCCGGGGCTGGATTTCACGCGGATTCAGGATTGTGAGGATGTACACTTCGCTCACCTGCGCGGCTTCGTGGCGAAGACCACGGCGACCGATCCGGCGCGGTTGAGGGCTTTGCTGGGGCAAGCTTGGGGTTGAAATCGGTCATGGCCTCAAAAACAAGCACTTGCGTGGCTTCTTCATCCGTGGAACCCGTATCGAGTGCCTGTGCGGCATGGTTTTCTTGTCCCGACACTCATGCGTGAATTTCTCATTGTCCTCGGCCTGGTGGTTCTCGCCGTGGCGCTGCGCTCGTCGCGGACGCATCTGTTTCGTAAGCTCGGGGCGTTCACCCTGCTCGGGGCGAGTTTCTGTTTGTTGTATTTTCTGACGGGGAGTCTTGCAGGGGGCTTGTTGGGTGTATTACTCTGGTTCTTCCTGCCGTGGATCGAGCTGCTGACGCGCGTCCGGCGGATGCGCTTGCCCTTGGACAATCGCCTTCAACATCGGCAAATCCCCAATCCTTCATTTTTCCCAAATGCCACCGAAGCCGCAGCGGCGATGGAGGAGGCTGGCTTCGAACACGTTTCAGACTGCGGCTGGGAATGGGCGGGAATGCAGCAGTTTTTCCGGCTGTTCTGGCATCCGGAAGAACGCGCGGTGGCGGCGGTTTGCCTTTGTGAACAGAGCGATGTAGCGTTCGCATTCATCTCGATTACCTCGTATGACGAGAGTGGCGGGATCTGGCGCACCACCAATTTTCCTTTCGCTCCGACGCTGCAATGCCCGCCCAATGTGAAGTGGAATAACGTGCCTTGTGAGCGCAGTTGCTTCCACCAAATTCTAGCGGATCACCAGCGCTACCTCGCGCGGGTGAAGGTGCCTGGAGATCAGTTAAGAATACCGGACCCGGAACAAGTGGAGCAATCCATCGAGCAGGAAATGCGCAAGCAGGTGGAACACAATCTAGCCGCTGGGTTAATCCACCTCACGGGCGACGGGCACTTCCAATACTCGAAGCGCGGCCTAGTTTTCCTTTGGGGGCAATTCATCAAGGATATGATCCGGCTTTGTTAGGATGGGATCACTTGTGCGGCGAGCAGTCCACCGATGACGATGCCAAGTGTGATGCGATACCAGCCGAAGATCGAGAGTCCGTGGCTTTGCAAATAGGACACAAGCCATTTCACCGCCAGCGCTGCTGAGATCGCCGCGGCGACGAGTCCGACGACAATCGAGAATGTCGAGTAGGTGCTGGTGAGTAGTTTCACCCCGCCGAACCAGACGTGATATTGTTCACCGAGTCCGTCGACTTTCCAGACCGCTTTCTTCGCGGTCGCGGCAGTGAGAGTCAAGACACCTAGCAGGAATGAATACTCGACGGCAGCCTTCATCGAGAGTCCGACGATGAGGCCGCCGACGATGGTCATCAGACTGCGGCTGGTGCCGGGCCACATCGCCACACACTGCAAGAGGCCTATGATGAGCGCCATTTTCAAGGTCATTTCTATCAAGTCCTTGCCATCACGAGTTGCCGGGTTTCGTTTCCGCCATTCGGCAGTTGCTAGAATGAGGATGCCGCCGACGATCCAGGCGATGATCACCGGCCACATGCCGAAGAGCTTTGCCTCGATTTTGTCGTTGAAGAGTACTCCGATGACGGCAGCGGGGATAAATCCGGCGAGCAGCATCATGGCGAGTTTTAAACCTTCCGGATCTTGTCCGAACACGCCGCGCAGCATCTGAAGAACCCGCTTCATGTAAATGCCAAGCACCGCAAGGATTGCTCCGCCTTGAATGCAGATGGCAAAGGTGTCCGCAGCGGCTTTTGAGGTCGCCGTGCTTGTCCCGATTCCCATTAAATGCTGCGCAACGAGCAAGTGTCCGGTGGAGCTGATGGGGAGGTATTCGGTGATTCCTTCGATCACGCCGAGGATGAGTGCTTGCCAAGGTTCCATAACAAATTTCGATTAAACTGGGGATGAGCCTGCTGGGGAGCAAGGCATTTACAGTTGATTTGACAGGAAGAGTGGGAGAGGTTCCGCGCGTGATCCTCCAGCCAACATGAAAGTCCGTTACCTCAGAATCGTGAGGCGGGCGTTTCGTACTTTGCGCCACCCAAAACTCCGCCACCGTCCGTGGTGGCAGAGGATCACGAAGCCCCTGTTCCATCGCAGTCTGTGGATGCCGTGCCGGGATACGGTGGCTTCTGGACTCGCAATCGGCTTCTTTTTTTCGATGATTCCGTTAATCCCGCAATCGATCTTCGCGGCGATCATCGCGATGCGAGTGCGGGCGAATGTTCCCTTCGCGATGGCGGCCTGCTTCATCAGTAACCCCTTCACAAACATCCCTTTCTGGGCGGCACAGATTCAACTGGGGCAGTGGTTGATCGATACTTTTTCACTGCCGATTCCTCATTACTTTGAAAAGGCGACCATCGACTTGCCTTCCTTCGGCCCAGTCTCAGTGAGTAATTTCACCGTAGGTTTCGTGGGCCTAGGTGTGTTGTTGGCCCTGAGTGCCTATCCCATCGTTCACTTATTTTCGGCGATTTTACCGCACCACTTGCCCGTTCGCAGGAAAGAAGTGCAGGTGGTGAGGCCGCTCTTTAAGAACTAAAGCCCCCTCAAGTGGCTCACGAGCCTGAGCTTTTTGAAAATTTGTGCGCCGTGACGCTGCTGCCGCATGGGGCTCCCAAGCGCTCGGGGCGATCGACCACGGGGAAACGAAAACGCCTGCTTGCCGTCATGCTAGAATGGCGCACTAGGGTGCCGATGGCGATCACGCCGAGGCCAAGTAAGGCGAGGATGCCTGCGACCAGAAGGCCGATTTTCACAGATCGTTCTGGGGGTGGAGGAGTGGTGAGGCGTTTGAAGTAGTCATCGTGTTCGCGGACTAAATTCCCAACGAGGGCTTCCAGGTAAGGCGCCGGTGCCAACTTGGCGTCCACCGCTTCGGTGGCCCGCGCGAGCATTCCGGAGGTCTCGTGCACCGGAATCCGGGAACGCTCATTTTCGAGACCGGGGTGATTATCCAAATCCCGGCCAATTCCGAGATGGCGGCTGTCTGACTCGAAAACCAACACAAGTCCATCACCCTCAGGCACCCAAGCTCGCCGAAGATCTGCCGCAAGCTCCGCGGGCGTTGAGGCGATGAGAAGCGGCTCTACGACCAGATAGATTTTGTAGTGGTGGTCAGCTTCCAATTTTCGGATTGGATCGGAGATTCTTTTGAAAACTCCGGAGTTCCTATCAAAAAAATTACTCTCGTCCATCACACCGAACGATGGCGGAGCTTTGACCGTGCCATTCTTCGCCAACCACTCGGGCAAGGCTTGAGCGTGGACCTGCAAGATCAATGCCGCCCCCAATAACCATAGTGCCAAGCAATGCTTAAATCGGATCACCGACAAAGGTCTTCAAGGATTCTTCAAATAATGACAAGGCAGGATGTGATGAATTTTAAGCTTCTTCGTCGCGCAGGATGCGCTGGCCTTGGCGGATGTAAGCGATGCTCGACCAAACCGTGAACATCCCGGCAACGATGCAGGGATACACCGGCGAAATGTCAGTCACCCGCAGCATCACCCAGCCGATCGCGAACATCTGTGTCACCGTGCAAACTTTGCCCGTCCAGTGTGGGGCGAATTTCACCTTGCGATGATGATCCCACAAAATCCGAATGCCACCGAGGATGATGCAATCGCGCAGGATGACGAGGGCCGCGAACCACAGCGGCAAACGCCAACCAGGTGCCCCCCAATCGACGAGTGACAGCGTGATCACCCCGGTGAGTAACAAGGCTTTGTCCGCGATGGGATCGATGAAAGCGCCGAACTTCGAGCACTGGTTGAAACGCCGAGCGACCCAGCCATCCACTCCATCGGTGGAAGCAGCGACGACGAAGACGCCGAGTGCCCACCAACGCAGCGACTCCTCGGGCTGGCCGATTTTCACGGTGTGGCCGTAGTAAAATGCCAGCACGGCATACACCGGCACCAGGCAGATCCGGGCGATGGTGATTTTACTGGCGAAGGTCACGCTCCAAGCAAAGCAGAATTAGCCACTTAGCGAAACCCGAAACTTTAGTCGCTCACAAGGTCACGAGACCGGGGACACGCGCTCAATACACTGGCGCGTTCGCGTCTTGGATGACTTCGTCGCCCTTGATTTTTTTCTTGGTCCAGAGGTAGCCCTCCTTGGTATCACGGCCTAAACCGATGATAGTATTGCACGAATTGAGGGAAAGAAGCGCCGCGATCACGAGCAGGAATTTCATGCATTCGATGTAATGGCTCAACCGGATTTCGGGAAGAATAAACTAAGGACGCCTTAATCATTCTTCCGAAATCAACAGTTCTCCGGAGAGGGAAATGCGAATTTCAGCCGAAAAATGACTTTACAAGGCAGGGTGGCTGGCTAGTTTTCGCGCCCCGGTGGCAAGTGCCGCCCCTAATTTTTACTCATTCTACGTCATGAAAGTTCTCTCATCCCTCGCCTCCGCCAAACGCCGTCACGCAGATTGCCAAGTGGTGAAACGCAAAGGAACGGTCTACGTCATTTGCAAATCGAATCCGAAGTTCAAGGCTCGCCAAGGCGCGACTGCCGGCACCCGCCTCTCGAAGAAAGGTCTGTAAACTCAGCGGGTTCTTCCGAAATTTTAAAAAAGCGGCTCTCGGGCCGCTTTTTTCATGCCTGTGAAGCAATTCGATCCAAAACGCGACCGGCAGCGATCAGCCCAAAGCTGGCAATGAGATGCGCGGCCGAGCCGAAACCCGAGGCGCAGTTGAGCCGCTGTGAGATTTCCTCCGGCTTATCCTTGGAGACCGTGCCATCGCAGCCGGAATACCACGGTGCCTCGTCGGAATACACCGCATCGATACCGAACAGAATAGGCTCCTTGCCACGGGTGTTTTTCGGAAACCCGAAATCATTGCGTAGGCCACGGCGGAGTTGCAGCAGCAAGGGATCCATCCCGCTGTAAGCCAGATCGGTCACTCGGATGCGGGTTGGATCCCGCCGCCCGCCAGCGCCGCCGCAGGTAATGGCATAGATGCCGCGGCGGTGGCACTCGGCGATGATCAATGACTTGTGACGGGCGAAATCGATCGCGTCGATGACGGCATCGAAGCCGGCATCCAGAATCTCAGTCGCCGACTTTTCATTGAAAAAATTTTGCACGATCTGGATGTCGCAGCCGGGGTGGATCGCGAGCGCGCGCTCGGCCATCGCGTCGGTCTTCTGGCGACCGATCTGCCCGTCCATCGCGTGGAGCTGGCGGTTCACGTTGGTGATGCAGATTTCATCCAAATCCACCAGAGTCAAATGGCCGATGCCGGAGCGCGCGAGTGACTCAACGGCCCACGAGCCCACGCCACCCACGCCGATCACCGCGACGCGCGAGACCAGAAACCGCTCTAACGCCACCTGCCCATAAAGCCGGGCGATCCCGCCGAAGCGGTGTTGAATGGATTCGTCATCGGTCACGGAGCGGATTTATGGAGCGAATGACGGCGAGTCACGACCCGAATTTCAGAAAATCACGGAAAGTTTTACACTTGATCAACAATTTTCAGGCCATTCCACACAAGGCCTTCATGAACTCCGAGAAATTGTGCATCCGGCAGGTGAAACGGGCATAAATCTCCCCCACTCCCATCAAGCTCCGCCTTCTCCACTCCGTTCGCCTTCTTCGGCTGTGAAACATCCCGCACCGCAGCTTTCCACCCTCTTCTCGGAGCGCTGGATTCATCCGGCCCGTGCAGCGTGAGGTTGATGGGATGACCATGGGAAGGGGATGGATGATTGTTGAAGGGCGGGGCCTAACTCAATTCAAGCGCGGCCTCAATGTCTGTTATTTGGGACCGATACCCGACCTATTCCAAAATCTTCTACCCGCCACACAAGCCCAGGCGGCTCTTTTCAGCAATTCCTCCTGACCTGAAAACAGCTAAACTGTTACGAATGGCGGGGCGGAGCGACGATCTTTGGGGAGGAGGATGAACCAGTGGTCTGGAGGTAATCTATCATGTTAATCCGTGTACTCTGACCCCATTTACTGACCCCATTTACGACTTCGAGTAGAACGGCCCTTGGAATTTCGATCGCGGAGTAGGAATCGCCATTGCACATCAAAAAGAAGCACAACAAGTCGTGACGCACCAATCGGCCATAAGCTTTCCAATTTCATCCCAACATCCCTTCAACCGCGCCGGCGGGCGCACATCGACATTGGCTCAGAAAGAAGAAATAGTCGCCCCCCGGCGAGGCAAGAATACTGGGTTGATTCATCAAAAATTCCATGTAGAGTCGCTTGATGGTTCAACTCGTGGATGTCCAGAATCAAGCAAAGGAGCTTTCCGAAGAAGATCGGGAGGGTCTTGTAGCATTTTTACTACACGGATTCACTGGTGCACCGTCAGGGTCCGATGATGAGGAAGTTGGAAGGAGAGATGCGGATATGGACTCTGGAGCAGTCAAGCCGATTAGCCACGCTGAGTTTCTTGCTCAAGTTGGACGATCCGGAAGATGAGGACGGTTATTTACCACCCCAAGGTTCCCGCGGAAGTTTGATCGTTTCTTGACCACTATGACGCGATATCTAAGGATCTTGGAGATTCGTTTTGGCACGAATTGACCGAAGCGATAAGTCATGCGCGTGAGTATCCAGAGAGGCATCACTTTGATCATACTGGACGCAGACGCAGCAACCTAAAGAAGTTCCCCATTCATTTACTGTTCCGAATACTTCCCGGCGTGATCCGTATCACAGCAGTTCGTCATGACAGACAGGATCCTGGCTATGGAAGCAGGCGGCAGTAAATGGGGTCAGTAAATGGGGTCAGAGTCCACGGATTAACATGGTAGATTGCCTCCAGACCACTGGTTCATCCTCCTCCCCGAAGATCGTCGCTCCGCCCCACCATTCATCCCGCTGCGTGCTATAAATCGGTTCAGGAGACGCATTTCAACAAATTCGGGCGATGTTTTCATCCATCGACTGTTGTCTGCAGGCGTTCATCCTGAAACAAGGCTGGTGGTGGTGGCGCGGCCTCGCCGCAGACCGCATGACAATGTGGGGGAAAGCTGGATGCCAAAGGAAGCCGGATGAGTTCGGCTTGGGCTGAACTTTCGCGATCCATTGACATGCGCTCCCGGCGGTAGCGCGCCACCTTTGTGAATCGGGGCAGGCCTTGCGGATTAACATATAGGAGTGATTTGCCTCCGCCACACCGGTTTAACTCCCTCCGTAAAGTATGTGCTTACGCACGAGCGGCGGACTCCGATCCGCCGTGGTCCATGGATCGCCGATGAATGGCGTTTTATCTCTCCTCATCGACACCTCATGGGCTTCGGCGGATCGGAGTCCGCC
>JANPAU010000005.1:0-4689 GCA_031430055.1 Akkermansiaceae bacterium
CATCCCTGGGTGGGATGGCGGCTCTGATGAGTCTAATCGTTCAGGACGATCTCAGGGCGCTGAGCTCAAGGCTTGGGCACGAGGGCGATGGTCTTGAGAATCCGCGAGGTGATCTGGTAGGGATCACCTTGCGAGTTGGGACGGCGGTCCTCGAGGTAGCCTTGATATTTGTCGTCTTTGACAATGCTGTGAGGAATCCGGATGGATGCGCCACGGTCGGCCACACCGTAGGAGAACTTGTCGATCGACTGGGTCTCGTGAAGGCCGGTGAGGCGCATGTGGTTGTCTGGGCCGTAAACGGCGATGTGCTCTTCGACGTTGTCGGCGAAGGCTGCCATGAGAGCTTCGAAATAGGCTTTACCACCTTTTTCACGAAGGTATTCGGTGGAGAAGTTCGCATGCATGCCGGAGCCGTTCCAGTCGGTTTCACCGAGTGGTTTGCAGTGGTACTCGACGTCGATACCGTATTTTTCGCAAAGCCGGTTGAGAAGATAACGGGCGACCCACATTTCGTCGGCGCAGCGCTTGGAGCCTTTACCGAAGATTTGGAATTCCCATTGCCCCTTGGCGACCTCGGCATTGATGCCTTCATGGTTGATGCCTGCATCGAGGCAGAGGTCGAGGTGTTCCTCGACGATCTGACGGGCAATGTCGCCCATGAACGAGTAGCCGACTCCGCAATAGTACGGGCCTTGGCCGATTTTTGGGAAGCCATCGACGGGGAAGCCAAGCGGGCGACCGTCTTGATAGAGGAAATACTCCTGCTCGAAGCCGAACCACGCGCCGGGATCATCGAGAATGGTGGCGCGGCCGTTAGTCGGGTGCGGGGTGGTGCCGTCTGGCATCATGACCTCACACATCACGATGGCACCATTTTTGCGAGTGGTGTCTGGGAAAATGGCGACTGGCTTGAGAACGCAGTCCGAGCTTCTGCCTTCAGCTTGTTGAGTCGAGCTACCGTCGAAACCCCAGAGTGGAAGTTGGTCGAGGGTCGGAAAACTGGCGTATTCCTTAACTTGAGTTTTTCCACGAAGGTTTGGCACTGGCTTGTAGCCGTCGAGCCAGATGTATTCCAATTTGTATTTGGCCATAGTCTTTATAATATTTTGCTTAATTTAACGGGATTTGGAGTTCAGAGATCCTTGAGACGGCAGACAAGTCCATACCCGCCGGGATGAATGACACTTTTGAAAAGCATCATATGTGCCAAACCGCTGGCGGATTTTTCAGGATGGGTCCAGCCCTTCTTCAGGAGTCGTCACCGTGATGACGATGAGGCTTGTATCGTCGATTCCGGCGTTGTCGATGGCGCGTTTCAAGAGATTTTCGGCCGTGGCTTGAGGAACTTCAGGGCAGACGGAAAGAGCTTCGGCAAGGTGGCGTTCCCAAAGCCCGTCGATGAGGCCGTCTGAGCAGATGAGGAATCGATCGCCGGGTTCGTAGGGAATTGCGGCAAAGTAGGGATTTACGGCCAAGTGGCCACTGCCGACGATTTCGTAGAGGGCGGCACGCCGGGGGTGGGTGCGGTATTGCATTTCGCTGATTTCGCCCCGCTTCCACTGGCTCCAGGCGAAAGTGTGGTCGCGGCTGAGCTGCTCGAGCGTGCCGCCACGGGAGCGATAGATCCGAGAGTCCCCGGCATTTCCGAGGTAGAGATTGTCCGGGGTGAACCATGCGATCGCGAGAGTGGCCGCCATGCCGGATTTCTCGGGCGAATCCTTAGCTGCGGCGTTGATTTGCTCGTGGATGGTGCGGACGGCTTCGCCGAGATGACTGATGGAGTCAGGATAGAGTCCGAGGGCAGCGGCTTTGAAGGTTTCCGGGATGATTTGAGTCATCTGTTGGAGAATGATCGAGGAGGCGATGTCGCCGGCATTGCCGCCGCCCATGCCGTCTGAGATGGCGAAGACGAGGTCGTGGCGGCTCAGAGAGTGGCTGCCGGAGGCGGGCAGAATATCAGCTCCCCCCGGCCCGGAGGCGAAGGTGATCACCGAGTCATCATTGCGCGGCTTGCGGGAACCGCTGTGGCTGAGGAATGTCCAGTGCAGGATCGCAGGTGCGGGCACGAGTGAAGGATGGGTGTGGGGTGGGTAAATTACAAGGTCGGCGGGATGAGGCCGGGCGGAGGTGGCAAGATCTCGGCGAGCTCGAAGTCGATGATGCAGAAGCAGCCAAGTTTGTCGTCGTAAGTGATGTTACGCGGCTCGGCGTCGAGGTGGCGGATGCCGTATTCGCGCTCGAGTTTGGCAAATAATTTGTCGGACTTTTCTCGGGTAATCTGGTCGGCGGTTCGTCCGCAGTTGGTGGAGACGAAGTAAAGTTCCTCGGGATGTTCTTCGAGTAAACGTGGCACATAGGGGCAGCCGCGTGCTTCGAGCACTTTCAGAACCTTGACTTCCATGGCGTAGCGTTCTTCTGCATCCGTCCCGCGGAGGCGTTTGTGGACGTGGCCGTAAAAATCGATCCGCACATTCGAGCGGATGCCGTCTTTGAGAGGTTCGAGGCCCATGGTTTGATGACTACGAAAGGGCTACCCTCGGGAGGTGTCACGCTTTAGTTGCGCGGGGGCATGAAAATTCCCGCAATTGTCCGTTGCCAGTCGGGCTTCCTACGGGTAGGAAGCGGCCATGTCAATTGTAGCCGAAGACTCCGCCGTGATCGTGAAGACCAAAGAACTGTGCGCACAAATCGTCAGTGACCCGTCATTTCTCAAGCTCCAAGCCGATGTCGAGCGCTTCCTCGCGGACGACACCGCCCGCCTGCAATATCAGAGCGTGCATGAGCGCGGCGAGGAATTGCACCACAAGCAACACGCTGGAGTGGAACTCGGTGCCACCGAGATCCGTGAGTTCGAGAGTGCTCGCGATGCCTTGTTTGAAAATGAAGTCGCCCGTGATTTCCTCTCCGCGCAACGCGAGTTGGAAGGGCTTCAGAAGGAAATCGGCAAATACGTGGGAAGCTCCATCGAGTTAGGCCGCGTGCCATCGGCGGAAGACCTCGTCGATAAAGGCGGCTGCTGCGGTGGCAGCGGCGGCGGCGGTGGCTGCTGCAGCTGAAGTTGAAATGATTTTCAAAAAGCCTGCTATCTCGTGGATGGCAGGCTTTTTTTGTGCCTCCACTCAGTCTTCGACCTCGACGATCAAGTTGATCTCCAAGGCGACGTTGAGCGGCAGCGCTGCCACGCCGATCGCGGTGCGCGAGTGCTTGCCCTTTTCGCCGAAAATCTCGACGAGCAACTCGGAGGCGCCGTTGAGGACTTGCGGGTGACCGGTGAAGTCCGGCTCGGAGTTCACGAAGCCATTGACGGTGACGATTTGTTTGACCTTGTCCAGCGAGCCGATCTCGTCGCGGATGACGGCGAGGCGGTTGAGCACAATCATGCGGGCACCTTCCACGGCGTCCTCCACCGAGGCGCTGCTAGGGACCTTGCCGATGATTTTTTTGTCACCGTCGATGGGGAGGCCACCGGATAGAAAAAGCAGATTCCCTGTGCGCACGCAGTTGACGTAAGCGGCGATAGGAGTGGGGACGGCAGGAAGCGTGAGGCCGAGAGCGGCGATTTTTTCGAGGATGGTCATAAGTTAAAAGAGGGTCATTGAGTGATCGGGAAATCATCCGTTAGCAGACTGACAAGTTGCAGTCCGGCATTCGTGAGTTCTGCCCGGTTTCCCTCCCCGTTCACCAAGCCGCGGGTGAGGTAGCGGTGGGGAACTGTGGAGGGGCGGACGGTCGTGAGAGTCGGCGCGGCGACATCGCGCTGGCTGGCAGTGAATACGACCGGGAATCCGGTAGCGCTGAAGCTGATCTCCCAGGATTTGGCTCCCTCGGCATTGCCGCGAGAGATCCATGGGTGACGTTTCACAAAGTTAGGAACACCGTGTGAGGGAGTGGTGACTTTAAAATAAACCGGTGTGGCGGCGACGAATTGGCTGAATTGCAGCTCAGGATTCTTTTTTTGCTCCACGAAGAAACGGGCGACATCGCCACCCGTGATATTCATCCCATTAAAGATGCCGTGGAAATTGGTGCTGCCGCCGAATTTCTTGTGCCACTCGTCGTAATTCGCACTGACTAACATCCCAAGCTCAAGATGACAGTGAGCGCGTGTGCGATCAATGCCTGCCCCAGTATAGCCCATCCGCCCGAGCACCGAGCCGGCGTTCACCGGATCGCCCGGCTTGCAGGTGATTTCTGCGAGGTGGGCGTAGAGCGAGACGACCGACGAGTTCTCCCACGCGTGCTCGACCACGACATACTTGCCGTAATTACTCCGTCCGGCGATGGGGCTCACGTAAGCGACCCGGCCCGCAGCGACGCTGGAAACCAAGTCGAGTGGATTCCCTGCTTGGTCACGTTTCACCGGTGAAATGTCGATGCCTTCGTGGAACTTGGTGAGGTAAATCTGATCGTTGATGCGGATGGCGGTGCGGACAAATCCGTAAGAACCCGCTTCCCATGGCTTGGTCATCTGCCCCTCGAAGTTCCGGTCCACATACATGTAGAATTGATCGAGATCCCCGGTGAAAAGGTGGAGATTCTCCGTGGGGAGGCGGAGGTCGATGGGAGCGGCCCCAAGCGCGCTGGCGAGCGCCAAAATGAGTAATGGCAAGCGGATCATGGCTGAAACCATTTCTTTTTCTTCATGTCTTCCTGCCCGATGCGTGGCAGTTCTTCGTCGAGAATAGCGAT
>JANPAU010000006.1:0-7773 GCA_031430055.1 Akkermansiaceae bacterium
ATCCGAACCTTTTTTTCACCCGCGCGATTTTTTTTGAGAAAAAACGCAAGTTCTCCAGTTGTGCCGCAGAACATAGGTGAATGGACGATGATCACACGCTGCTCAGCCGCTTTGCGAAAGCCAAAGATGAAACCGCTTTCACCGAACTGGTTCGGCGGCATCTCGATCTAGTCTATGGCGTCTGCCTGCGCCGCACCGGCAGCCGGTCGCTAGCGGAGGAGCTGGCGCAGAATGTCTTCACCTCGCTGGCGCGGAAAGCAGGTTCACTGAAGCCGGAGGTGTTAGTCGTCGGCTGGCTGCACCGCGCCGCGCATCTTGAAAGCCTCAGCGCCTTCCGCTCCGAATCCACGCGCTTGCGAAAAATGAAAAACTACATGGATCACCTATCTGACTATGATTCCGAGCCTGATAGGTTTCGTGAAATTTCGCCCTTTCTGGATCAAGCACTCGATTCACTTCCTCCGTCTGATCGGGATGTCGTCCTCTTGCGCTTCGCCTCGGATCTGACTCTCCAGCAGATCGGTCAACGGCTCGGGAAATCCGAGTCCGCAGCGCAGCGGCATCTTCAGCGGGTGCTTGAGAAACTTGCCGTCATTCTCCGCCGCCGTGGGGTCACGACCAGTGCCACGGCCCTCGCGCTGATGCTTGGGGCAGACTTTGCGAAAGCGGCACCCGCCTCACTGACGGTTGCTTTCGTTTCTAAAACCGCCATCGCCAGCGCCGCTGTCGGTGGATTTACCCTCATCAAACTCACCACGCTTCTCTACATCATGAAAAACAAAGCCATCATCGCCTCCGTATGTCTATTAGCCGCCGCAGGTTCCGCCGTCTATATCTCCACCCGGCCTTCGGCATCTGCCGCAGCCAAGGACTTAACGAGCGGTTCTGTTTCATCCGCTTCGAAAGATCCGGTCACTACCATTTCCGAAGAAACTGTAGCGAACTCTTCCAGTCGCCGCCCGCGTCCGGTCAATGTATACCAAGAGCTTGACGAGCAATTCGGAACCTCACAAGTCCGGCTTGCGAAAAGCGCCACGGATCAATGGATTAAGTTTACGGTCGACATGCACAAAATGAACACATTTATCGCCGCTCAAGAGAGCCAGTCAGATGAGGGAGATAAGGACAGCGCGAGTGATCCACTTTCCAGCATTCCTGGACTCAGTCTCACACCGGAACAAAAGGCGCAGGTAGAAGCAGCACAAGTCAAACGGAAGGCGACGGAGCAAGATACGATCACGGCATTGCAATCCCGTTTCACCAAAAACCGCACGGATGTGATGGAACTTGTGCTGGCCAGTGATGCTGCGAATCTTGGGAAGATGAGTGTCACAGACTATCAAGCGGTGCTCGATGGCAAAAAAGAACTGGTGCTTGCCATGGAAGGGTTAGAACCCCAAGAAGACACGGTCCAACATCCGTTTTACCTCAGCGTGCTGCCCTCGATCCTTGACCCAAACCAAATCGCCGTTTTTGAAAAATTTCGCAGCGAACAGGCAGCGAATTTGAAGGAAAAAGCGATCCCCGATTCTCTGGATGTTTTAGGAATCAAACTGACTTCGGATGGCCCGAAAAAAGATGCCCAATCCCTTGAGCAGATCGATGCGGAACTCAGGAAAATAACCTTAGCCACCGCTGCTGGACTTAAAATGGTAGAAGCGATCGATGCATTGATCCCAAAAACCTCGAACGAATAAATGGCTTTGACCTATAATTGTCGTCGTCCAATCTTTAGTAATGGGTTCAAAAATTAAATAGGGGCAGGAAACGCATTTCAACAATTTTATCCGTTTCTTTAATCGAACTCATGCTTGGCATCTTTGCCTGCGGCAACCACGAGACGACTCACCGATCTATGGCACCCTATGCTCAATCGTTCCGTAATCCCCGCCTCGTGGCAAAAAAAGGGGGTCGCGCACTCGCGCGACCCCAAAATTTGTCATGAACTACTGTTTAGAAACCGGGGACCTCTCCCCTCGACACAGGAGACCATGCAGGAAATTCTGAATCTTGTCATGTCACTAAATAATGGGACAGAGCCGCCGGCGTCTCTGCCTCAGGATAAATCCAAAAACCCCCGCCGAATCGCCTCACTAACGGCGGCGGGCAGGCTGCGGACGTGGAGCTTATCGAAGCTGCGTTTGATGTATTCGGTCACCGAGTGCTGGCTCAGCTTGAGCTCGTCGGCGATTTCCTGGCGGTTCATTCCTTTAGCGGAAAGCTGCAAGACCTCGCACTCTCGACCGGATAGAGACTCCGCCTCAGGGATCGGGCTGAGCTTGCGGAACGTCTGTAAAATCATACCCGCAATTTTCGGATCGAGCGGTGTGCCGCCTGCCAGAACTTCCTCCAGAGTTTCCATCAGCCGCGTGGCACTGCCCGCTTTGACGAGGTAGCCATGGGCTCCGGCCTCTAGCGCGGCGAAGACCTTGGTCTTGTCGGTGAAGGCGGTGAGCACTAACACCCGTGCTTCTGGTAAAAGTTCGCGCACCTTGCGAATGCCGACGATACCGCTCATTCCGGGCAATCCGAGATCGGATAGAACCAGATCTGCGGTGAGTCCGCCGCGGATGGCTTCCAGCGCATCTTCCATGGTGGAAAAACCACCGACGCATTGGTAGCTTCCACGCTTTTCAAGCACCATCGATACCGACTCGCGAAAATCCGCGTGATCCTCGATCAAGATCAGGCGGACGGGTTTCTCTTTAGTCGGTTCGAGTAAGGCCATAGGTGGATTAGATAACGCACGAGAGCGAATTGGGAAAGCGCTGGTTTACGCGATCTCCGCCGAGGCTTCGGGACGAGGTGCTTTACGCACGCGCTTCTTGTCCAGCGGGACGGTGAGCGTGAGACGGGTGCCTTTTTCCAGACTGCTATCGACATGGAGTTCCGCATTCAGTGCTGCGGAACGCTGGCGGAGGGCGCGCAAGGTCGCTGGACGTTCCAAACGCTCGAGATCGATGCCCACGCCATCGTCTGAGATAATGAGTTCGAATCGCTCGCTCGTCGTTTCCACCCGGATTTCCACTTTCGCAGCCTTGGCGTGACGGGAAATGTTGTGCAAAGCCTCGCGGAAATAAAGGAACAAGTGGCGAGTCGCCTCGTCGGGAAGCTCCACCAGCCACGCTTCTTCATTGGCCGAAAATTTCCATTTCAGCGCCTCTAACATAATGGACGCCGTCTCGCGTAAGTGCTCGACGGTCCCGATCCGGTGATCTCCTTGCGGTTGGAGTAGCCAGACGATGTCGCGCACCGCACTAACCGTCTCTGCGGCGATCCGCTGAATCCGCTTCAACTCGTCGGACGGACCCGAGCGCCCCTCAGCCAAATCCGCAAACATCTGGATACTTCCCAAATTACTACCCACCTCGTCATGGAGATCGCCGGCGATGCGCTCGCGGACTTTTTTTAACTCCCGGTTGGCGTGAATCCGGTAGCGGATGGGCAGCGCGACAATAAGAAACGCTCCCACCAAGCCCAAGATCGCCAAGCCTGTAAGTCGCCTGCGCCGCCAAGTGTTGATTAGATTCTCTGCCTCGGCTTGCAATGCATAGCGACGCGTCTCAAGTCGGAGCCGTTGATCGAGCAGCATCATCCATTCGCGAGTCGAGACGAGCAGTCCATCGGGACCAAATCCATCACTGAGCGCAGCACTACTCCATGAGCGCCCGCCGGGGGCAATTAGATTCATCATCCCATCCGAAGAGCGGACCACTTTGTCGATTGCTAGATTTTTATCCTTGGAAAGAATTTCCACCTCACTCAGGGCGAAAAACGCGAGATAGCTTTCAAACGCCTTCCACAGCTCGGTGGCCTCCACTTTCACAAAGCGACCGCGCGTGGGCGCGAAAGCAATGGTCACCGGATTGTGTCCTGGGTTTCTGTATTCAGGCGTGGCGAGCACCGCCCACTTACCAGCCTCGCCGGTTTCGGAAATGGAAATCACCAACTTGCGAGGAAATCCGAATCCACTTGGTAGATCTGAAGTCGGCTTCTTCGCTGGCAACAAGCGCACTGCATCGATCAACTCAGAACTTCCTAGGTCGATGATCATCGAAGCCACCTCATTCGCACTTGCCCGCCCCTCAGAAATCCAGCCGATGTTCCGGTGCTCTTCTCGAGGCACTTCCGGCAGACCAAGCGGCGTCTGGCCATCGACGAGAAAGGTGCTATTCCAGTGCCATGGTGCAGAGGGCGACGAACCTCCCAGACTGCGAACCTCTCCACCCAGCGCCACATTCCTCTCCCCCTCAAACGCAAAAACCTCAGCCCACGCATGGACAAACGTATCCTCACTCTCGATGTCCGGGCGCAGCAGATCCGCCGAAATCCGCAAACCTGCTGCTTCTAACGGAGGCTCGACTTGATAAACAAACGGATGACCTTTTCTCAGTCGGTTTTTACTCACATCGTGCTCGTGGGCGACCCGTGAAATCGCCTCGCCGTTACTGTTAATGAGTTCCACCGTGAAGGACTCCGGCAAACCATACTGCGCGTCCAAGCCCTTTGCGTCGTAGCGCCGAGTCGGCACCAAGGCCACCAAATCGACGCATGCGGGTGCTGCCCAACGAACTTCTACGGCAAATCTCGAATCTCGTGCGGGAGTCGCGCCCGAGTGGCTGCTCGCAAAACCACCGGTGCCACCTTGATCATCAATTGGGATGCCCGGCAGCAATTCCAACTTCGGAGTCAGCTCGGTCAGTTCCGTTTCGATCTCCTTCAATCGCCCCGAAAACATCCCCGCCAAGCGCTCGTCCCAACTGCCCTCACCTGCCGCAGCCGCATGGGAGGCCAATAGCACCGTGATAAAAATCCGGAAAATCGCTTCGTTCATAAACCATCGTTTCCACATCATCAATTTTCGTTCACAGGTTTTCCAGCCGCTAGTTTCGCCCCCCGGAGGATGGACACTACGCCGCAAATGGCACGCGAAATCGAGTCAGGTCACCCCTAGTGAAGTAGTGCCATCCATAGGTGACTATTTCGTCTCTCAGAGTGGTTTGCCGTAAGAATTACAACGATTGTGCCAGCCTTCTTCCCAACGTTTTTCGCCGCGAGCCGGTGGTGAGTTGCCGATCCGTCGGGAGAGGATGCGTTTTGCCGAGGCGGCAAACTCCGTGGCAGCCGGTGCTCCCGACGGGACGTCCTTCATCCCGCCGAGGACTTGCATCAATCCCCAGCCTTGACCTTCGTATCGTTCGGAAATTTGGATGCCCTCGCCTTTGAAATTCACGTAGTCCACCAGCGCATACGTCCCCTGAGGAGTCGTCGCGACTTTTTGGTAGTTGGCAGAAATCCGATTTCTCTCACTTGCCGGAGCAGCGGCGAGAATTTTAGGCAGCGCAGCCCGCGAGCGAGCAACGATAAAATCCGTCTGCAAGCCAACGCTTCCCGCCAACCAAGTCCTCAGAGATGCCAAGCGAGCGCCTTTGAAGTCCTTTTGAAACTCCGCCTTCGTCTTCCACGGGCTGTGGGCCTCCAAGGCGACTGCCGGAGGTTTCGCCCCGTTTTTTCGCGCGAAAGTCACAAACGACGGCCAACTCTCTTCGAAGCGCCCTTTAAATCCCGCCGGATACCAGATGAAATGCCCGATGCCGAGTGACGGAAACTCCTCGCCGCCATTCCAACTCGTCAGGCCATCCACAGTCCCCGCGCATTCATTTTGCCAGATTTTCCGACCGATCGCCGCCTTCTGGCCCGCCGTTAAATTCACCGCATCCGCCGCCATCACCTGCACAGGAGCCCAAGCCACCATCAGGGCAATCACGGAACCAACGAGAGAGACGACTTGCATAAACTCAAGCTATCTCTACTTTTAGTCCGGCTGCAAGCCGACTCATTCCGATGAACCGAATTCCCTGGGACAAGATCTTCACCTTCACGCCGCTCGATCTCGGGAAACTCCTGCTCAGTGCCCTGATCATCGTCTTGGTCACTAAGGTCCAACTCGTTAGCGACCGACTATCCGCGCTGCTGATCGCGCTGCCGCTCACCTCACTCGTCGCCATGGCCTGGATGCATCACGCTGGCCAATCCTCCGAGCGCCTCGCAAATCACGCCGAAGGGACATTTTGGTTCGTCCTCCCCACCCTGCCGATGTTCCTCATCATTCCGTGGATGCTGCGACATGGTTGGTCATTCTGGAGCACCCTCGCCGTCAATTGCCTGCTCACCGTGGCCTTTTTCTGGATCACCGTCATCGTCCTCCGCCGCTTCGGAATCGACCTCATGCCCAAGTGAGGTTTTCTGGCTGAAAGAATCCTCCAAAAAACAAACAGATAAGGCTTGTCAGCTCTCTCAATCTTTGTTTTGACCATTGGCCCGGCGTAAAATCCGGAAAATCTGTCCACTCTTTTTTGTTTTGAGCGAAAAAAAACCGTCCCTGCTTCCCGAAAACGTTATCCCGTTTGAGCAAGTTCGGCCGACTTCGCGATTTCCCGGTTCTCCTATGAAAAGCGATCTCCTTGATAAGGCCTCTGAAATTGTCACCGACCCACTTGTTTTGGTCAATCTGGTCTCCCAGCGCGTCAAGCAACTCAATAGCGGTCGTTCTCCGCTCATCGCCACCCGCCCTAGCATGGGCGTGGCAGACATCGCCCTCACTGAAATCATCGAGGGCAAGATCACACTCTTTCAAAGGGAAGCGCCCTGAGCGGAGCCTCTCCTTGACCTTCGAGTCCTCTCATGAGCACGGATATCGCCACCAACCGCAAGGCCGGACGCGATTTCAACATCACGGAGAAATACGAGGCCGGCATTGAGCTCAAAGGCACTGAGGTCAAATCGATCCGTGCCGGGAAGGTGAACATTTCCGACGCGTTCGCGCGCGTCGAAAACAACCAGCTTTTCCTATACGGCTGCAATATCCAACCCTGGCAAACCGCCGGCGAGTGGTATAATCACGCCGAGAAACGCCCACGCCGCCTCCTCCTCCACAAGCGCGAGATCCTCAAGCTCGCCAATTCCACCGCCGTCAAAGGCTGCTCACTGCCCCTCTTGCGAATCTACTGGAAAGATCGCCGCGTGAAGGTGGAAATCGGCGTCGGCAAGGGCAAGACTCACTCCGACCAGCGCCAAGACTTAAAAGAGCGCGTCGAACTCCGCGAAGCCCAACGCGAAATGTCCCGCTTCAACCAGCGCTGAAAAATTGGAGCGCGGAATTCATTCCACACGTAGCTTCACCCACGCTTCACTCGCAGATCCCTCACGCTCCACAACACCCCCGCAGCCCCTTTTCCACTGCCTTTCATCCGCCGCGCTCCGTCTTTCCGGCGCTCCGTAAACCGTTCCCGCGCTGCCGCGAACGCCTCGTTGACAAACGCCTTGCTCCCGATCACCGCCCCGTCTGTAAAATACCTCACCCGGCAGCGCAACATCGCCGCCAGCTTCAAATCCGGCAAAACCGTCCCGTTGTCCTTCGCCTCTAACGTCTGCATCGCTGTAGCAGTGGTCTGCGACCGTCGCTGGGAGTCCACCACCGCTTTGCCACTCTTTCTTCCAAGCGCCAGCCCCATCAACCGCCGATATAACCGCGAAACCTCCCCCCACCGTTCCGCTTCAAACCCTACGCCCTGATCGCAAAAGTAAGCTCTCACCAAGCCCTCACGCGCTTTCCTCCCATTCCCTTTTGCCCCGCCGCCCACGGCCTCTCCGTAACTGCTCCACCGGTATTCCGCCGGATCGGCCACCATGCCCGCTCGCACCGGATTCAGGTCGATGTAGGCCGCCATCGTCCGCGCCGCTGTCCCGCTTTCCACGATCACGCTCTTGAAC
>JANPAU010000007.1:0-5073 GCA_031430055.1 Akkermansiaceae bacterium
AGAAAGTGAGCTTTCTTCAGAGCTTATTGTCACTGTTGCGCCACCGCCCTTGCCCTTGGTTGCTGGCATTTTAAAGAGTGGTTCGGGGCAAATGGGATTAAACTGGTCCTTCCTGAAGACTGCCTTAAGCACGTTTCCTGAGTTCGTCGTCTCGGCTAGCCAGGACTTGAAAGTTTGGACTGAGGTTGCCACAATTTATTTAGAGCAAGCGACGGGTGAAGATTCACAATCCTTACAATTTTCATGGCCCATTATCGTCAGCGGACCCCGGATGTTCTACCGCCTTACCGCGATCAATTGGATGGGTGCAGCCACGACCCCGGGAAGATAAGTGGTCCGCCTTGATCAAGCCGTGCGATGGCGCAGGCGGTCAATGATCACAGCGATAATAATGATGGCTCCGGTGATGACTTCGGTCCATGGAGTCGGGATGCCATTGAGCACGCAACCGGTGCGAATGGTGGTCATCAACAGCGCGCCGATCAAGGCCCCGAGCACGGTGCCCTCTCCACCAGATAGACTCGCACCGCCGATGACGACGGCGGCGATGATGTCGAGCTCCATGCCCATGGCGGTGGTGGGGTCTCCTTGCGAAGACTTGGCCATATTCATCACGGCGGCGAGTCCCGCGAAGGCCCCACCAATCATGTAAACGAGAGTCTTCACCTTGGGGACGTTGATGCCGCAGAGCTTGGCGGTATGTTCATTCGAGCCGACGGCGAAGATGTGTCTGCCGAAACGGGTGTAGCGCAGAATCACGGAGAAGATCATCACCAGCGCGATCATCAACCATACGCCCCAAGGGATTCCAGCACCGCCCATCCAGGGCTTGAACGTCATCATGTCGAAGGGGAGATTTACCGGAGTCCCTTGCGTCGCGATCTTCGCGGAGCCTCGGAAAATTTGCATGGTCCCGAGGGTGATGATGAATGGCAGAAGCTTTAAGCCCACGGTCAGGCCACCGTTGATCAAGCCGCAGAGCGCACCCAGTCCGACGGTTGCTAGAAAGACCACGGGCGCAGAAGTATGACTAACGAGAGTTGCGGCAAAAACCCCACACAGCGCGATCATGGAACCTACGGATAGATCGATACCACCGGCGATGATGATGAGCGTCATGCCGATGGCGGCGGTGCCGACGATGACCGTTTGCGTGAGCAGACTGAGCATCACGTTTTGAGAAAACATCGCGGAATTCATCATCCCGAAGATGGAGTAAACTACGAGCAGCGCGATGAACGGGCCTAGAAGAGTAAGGGCAGATTTTAAGCGGGGCGAGGCGGTCATTTGAAAATTCAGGGAAGGTCGGCGGCTTTGCCAGTCGCGACGAGCATCACATCTTGCGGAGTTAGCTTTTCGACGGGAACGGCGCGGGTGAGTTTCCCTTGGCTCATCACGGCAATGCGATCGCAGACGCCGAAGAGTTCGGGCAGATAGCTGGAAATCATAATCACGGCGCGTGGGCGTTTCGGATCCGTGACAACCTCGTTAATGGCTTCGTAAATGCGGGCCTTGGCCGCGATGTCGATGCCGCGGGTGGGTTCATCTAGCAGGAGGACATCTACGTCGTGTTCGAGCAAGCGAGCGAACGCGGCTTTTTGTTGATTTCCCCCAGACAGAGCGCCGACTGGCTGGGCCGGTCCTTGGCACTTGATGCCAAGCCGCTTGATCCAGAGTGAGGCGGCGGCGCGTTGTTTTTTCGGCGAGACGCTGCCGCCGCTGCCGAATCTTTCTAAGCAAGTGAGCGTGATATTGTCGGCGATGGATAGATTGAGCGCGAGTCCTTCCTCCTTACGGTTCTCACTGAGCAGGCCGAGCCCTTGTTGCCAGCGCTTTCGTGGGCTGGCGGGACTGGAGTCGCCGCCTACGAGGATTTCACCGGATTTCACACCATCCAGCCCGAACAAGGCACGCAGGAACTCAGTGCGGCCAGAGCCGACTAGTCCGGCGATGCCGACGACTTCGCCACGATGGAGCTCAAGATTGAGTTCTTGTGGTTTGTCACGTCCTGACAGTTTGCGGATTTCCAACAGCTTTTCACCCGGCTGGTGGTGGCTGCGCGGATAGAGATCCTCGACGTCGCGGCCGACCATCATGGAAACGACTTCGTCTGGGGTTACGGTGGCGACGTCCCGGGTGCCGACCACTGAGCCGTCGCGCAGGACGGTAAGGCGGGAGGCAAGGCGTTTGACCTCTTCGAGGAAATGAGAAATGTAGATGATTGAAATTCCCTGCCCTTTCAAGCAGTCGATCAATGCGAACAAGCGCTCGATGTCTTTCTGAGCAAGTGAGGATGTGGGTTCATCGAAGACTAGCAGCTTGCAGCCCATGGCCAATGAGCGGCCGATTTCTACCAACTGAAGTGCCGAAACCGAGAGATTTCCGGCAATGGAATCCGGCTTGATATCCGGGTGATCGAAATGAGCGAGTGCTTCCAACGCACGGGCACGCATCGCCTTGCGATCGACGAAGGGGCCGTTCATCGGCTCCATCCCTAAGACGATATTTTCTTCCACCGTGAGATGGGGGGCGATCGAAAGCTCTTGGTAAATCATGCCGACGCCGCAGGCACGTGCGTCGAGTGGATTGCGCGGGTGATAGATTTGCCCATCAATCTGCATCTCGCCGCTGTCTGGCAGGTGGGCGCCGGACAGGATTTTCATCAAAGTGCTTTTCCCTGCGCCATTCTCGCCGACGAGGGCATGAACCTCGCCTGGAAAAACCTCGAGGTCCACTCGCCCCAGGGCGATGGTGGGGCCGAAGGTCTTGCGGATTTTCCGCATGAGAAGGCGTGGTGTTGGCGCAGACATGGAGTTGAGAAGAAACGGTTGAGAGTTGAGAGAAAGATGAGATTTCTTACTATCAACTCGCAACTCTCTTACGGTAGCTGTGACTTGATCAACTCGGAGATCTTTGGTTCGGACATGTTTGCAGCAGTCACGAGGGTGGCTCCGGTGTCGATGACCGCTTCGACTTTTTCACCTCTGAGTTTGGCGACAGCGGTTTTCACTCCGAGGTAGCCCATGTTGACGGGATCTTGGAGGATCGTGCTGTCCATTTCGCCTTTTTTTAGAGCGTCGATGAAAGTCGCGTCGCAGTCGAAGCCGATGAACTTGACCTTGCCGCCGAGGTTTTTACCTCGGAGGGCTTGGAGCATGCCGTAGGTGTTAGTTTGATTGCTACAGAAAACCCCTTGGATCGAGAGTCCGTCAGCCATGGCGAGACGAGTGAGGAGATTGGCGGCGACGTCTTGTGCTTGGCTTGCAGTGGCACCGGAAAATTGCTCGGAGCTGACGACTTCGATACCGGGGGATTTTTTGATTTCTTCAAGGAATCCATCTTCCCGTTGCTCGGTGGAAGCACTGCCCTGCATGTAGCGGAGCACGGCGACTTTGCCTTTGCCCGACAGGGCCTCTGATAGACGGCGTGCAGCGACTCGACCGCCCTCGCGGTTGTCGGTGGCGACGTAGCTGGTGATGAAGGAGGCGCTGTCTGAGAGGCTGGAGTCGATGACGACCACGGGCTTGCCTTTTTCCGCGACGCTTTTGGCGGCGTCTCGCAAGGCTACGGCATCGAGCGGGGCGAGAATGATGGCGTCGTTTTGCAGGGCTTGGTTGGCGACAAGGTCGATTTGTTGAGAGCGATCGTCTTCGCGCTGCGGGCCGATGAATGTCATTTTCACGTCGAGTTCGGCAGCAGCTTTTTTCGCACCGGCTTCGACGGATTTCCAATAGATGTGGGTGGTGCCCTTCGGGATGACCGCAACACTGAGCTGTCCGGATTTTGAGGATTTATTGCAACTGACGAGCAGCACGGAAAACGAAAGTGCGAGAATGGTAGTGGGTTTCATAGTGAAGTGGATGAGAATTATGAGGTTTCGCGATGGGTGACTAGATTTTTCCGTAAAGCGGGCCGTAGTTGGCACAAGCACGGAAATCCGCGCCTTCCAGATCGGCGGTGCCGAAGGCGGTCCAGGCACTCGGGCGGAAGACTCGGTCTTCGGCGACGTTGTGCATGTAAACCGGAATGCGCAGCATGGAGGCCAGTGTTAGGTAGAGATGCCCGACGTGACCGCAGGTCATCACGCAGTGGTTGGCTCCCCAGTGATTCATGACTTCATAAGCGCTGGTGAAGGCGCCCTTGCCGGTAAGGATCGGCGCGAACCAAGTGGTCGGCCAAGTCGGGTTGGTGCGTTGGTCGAGGGCGTCGTGGACGTCGTCCGGGAGGTCCACGGTGTAGCCTTCCGCTACTTGGAGTGCGGGGCCGAGACCACCGACGAGGTTGAGGCGGATCATCGTGGCGGGCATGCCGCCACGGGTGCGGTAGCGGGTGCTGAGTCCGCCGCCGGGGAAATACTCGGTGATGGAGGGGTGCCAAGTGGTGGCTTTGAGACATTTTTCCACTTCGGCATCAGTGATATCCCAGAAGGGTTTCATCATTGGCTTACCGTTAGTTTCCTGCTCGCCGGTGCCGTCGAGGGCGGCGGGGCCGGAGTTGATGAGGTGAAGAATACCATCGCCGATGAGCGGGTGGCTGACTTTTTTGCCGCTCGCAGTTTCGATGGCTTCGAGGCTCCAGTAAGTGCGGAGGTCGGCGAAGATCTGGGCGGTGTTTGTGAGGAGATTCCCGAAAAGCATGCCCGCGCCGTTGAGTGCGTCGTTTTCGGTGGCGACGATGTAAGGCGCGCGTTTGCCGTTCCAGTCGAAAGAGGAGTTGAGGATAGCTTCGAGGAAGTCACCGTTAGGGAAGTGGTCGGTCCATTGGCGTTGGCCTTGGAAGCCGGATGCGATGGCATTGTGGCCTTGTGCTTGCTCGCCGAGTCCCATTTCTGCGAGCTTAGGATTTCCAACCATGAGATCGCGGGCGATCAACGCCATTTTTACGCTGTCTTCCCATTCTTTGTCGATTTGTTCGCGGGAACGAGTGGTGGATGGGGAGTTGTAGTCTTTTCCTTCCGGGCAGTTTTGCTTCACCCAGGCGAGAGCTTTGTCGTATTCCGCAGGATCGTATTGGCCCTTGCTCATGCGGCCGACGAACTCGGTCATGTCGATGGCCTCGACACGCATTCCGAGC
>JANPAU010000008.1:0-4113 GCA_031430055.1 Akkermansiaceae bacterium
ATGAGCGGATCGCGGAAGCCGTCAGGCAGGCACTCGGCGAGGATGCGCTGGCCTCTGGGAAATTTACCATCCGGACTACGATTCTCGCAGAGGCGCAAAATGCCGCGCAGAAGTCATTGCTGGAGAGTCTCGCCAAAGCCGAAGCGCGTCCCGGCTACAAGCATCCGAAGTATAAAGACTACCGCAAAGGCGACGCGAAACCCGCAGAGTACTTACAAGGCGCGGTTCTGATGCTCGATCATGAAACCGGAGAAGTGCTCGCCCACGTCGGCGGACGGGACTATGCGCAAGTGCCTTATGACTTCATCGAGCTCGGGAAGCGACCGCTTGGCACCGCATTTTTCCCCTATATTTATGCAGCAGGATTGAATGGATCCCAGACGCCGGCGACTTTGGTGGAAGACGAGCCGATGGACAATCGCGCGGTGATGGTGGGTGGCCAGGAGGGGATTCTTGGAGAGTGGGGGATGGAAGTTTCCTCGCCCACGTATGAGGGAAACATCCCGGCGCGGGAGGCCTTGGAGCAGTCAAAAATCGCGGCAACGGTGCGATTTGCCGGCCTCGCGGGTCTACAACGGGTCGTGGATATCAGTGTGAAATTTGGTCTTCCCATGCAAAAGGCTGAGTTACTCCCGCGTCTTGCGGTGGGCTTCGAAGAGGTGCCGATGAAACAAGCGGTGCTGGCGACGACGGCATTTCCCCGAGGTGGGATGTCGGGTCCTGGTAATCTCATTTACTTGGATCGGGTCGAGAACGCGGCCGGACGTGTCGTTTACCGCCGCCAGCGTCAGCCTCAAGCGACGAGTCGGATCATCGACTCCGCGACGGCGTGGCAAGTGCACAGCATGATGGCGGGCTCGCTCTTTCGTGGGAGTTCCAAGGGCGTGCTGGAGGGCGCAACCGAAAAGCCATTCAACGGTGCAGGCAAAGGTGGATCGACCTTCGGGTTCGCGGATACGTGGTTCATCGGATATAACAAGCGCGTCACTTGTGGGGTGTGGACGGGGTTTTTGACGGGCAGCAGCGATCCCATTTACCCAGGCGCATTCAGCCGGGACCTTTCGATGCCGGTCTGGTTGGCGACGATGAATGCGGCGACTCCGTCGTTTGGGGGGCAAGGACTGGCCCCTCCGAAAGATGTGGTGGAAGTGCCGATTTGCTCCACTTCTGGCCAACGGGCGACGCAGTTTTGCCAGGAACATGTCGAAGATATTACCTCGGGCACGGTGCGCTCGCGCTCCACGGGAGTGTCGGAGTATTTCCGGAAGGGCACGGAAAATTTGCCGTTTTGCACGATCCACTCAGGTGCGATCGGTGAGGGAATTTCGCCGGAAAATGCGATTTTAAATATGCCCGCGTTGGACGCCGTGCCAGTTCGCCCGAAAGAACCAGTGATCATCGGCAATGACCCTTACCACACCGAGGTTCCTAGTTTCGCAGCAGTTTCAGGCGAGTCAGGACTGGTTCGCCGTAGCACCAACGTGCTAGACAGCCTCGACCTTGGCGACATCGAAGAGGCGCTCCCTCTGCTACGTCCGCAGCGGCTTCAGATCGATGACGAGTGATTGGAAATGCTACTTTCAGGGGCTTAATTTGCCCCAGTTCTGCAATAACATTCCGAGAGTTAACGACTACTCGCCGGAATGTTTACAGAGGATTTAGTCTGCTCTACCCCAACTGATTTACACGCGCACATTTGCACACTTGCACCATAGAGTCAGGACGGCATGAGGATCAACGTGCCTCCGAGAGTGCATCGATCAGATAGCGTGAGGGTTTAAAGTTTTCGATGAGAATCTCTTCTTGGGCGCCGCGTTTCATCCGGACTTGGCTGATATTGAAATTCGGAGTTTTGTGCGGGGCAAAGAGAATGTCGTCGTGCGTCGAGTTTTCGTGTTTCTTGAACATATTGGGCAGGATGTCACCGCCGAGATGGTCATCACGACCCGTGGCGAGGTGGCAGGTTCCTAGCACTTTCTCATCCTGAATGTCCGCGAATGAAACGGGAAGAACCTGGGTGCCGAACCCAAGCTCGCCGAGTGTGCCGGTCATCGGATCATCCTTGAGTCGCGCGTTATGGGCGTCGATGGTCGTTTGGTTTCCCTCAATGAGCGTTGACCCAATGATGCAGCGGTTCTCGACTTGGAGGACTCCCAAAGTTCCATCCTCATATTTCATGGGAAACTGGCCTTTTGCATCGGCCGGGACGAAGTAAACCTCGCCAGCGGGAAGATTCGCAATATCGGGAGTCTTGCCGGTGCAGAGTCCGTGAGATTTTTGGGCCTCTTGTCCATTCAGTCCGAGCCATGCTGTTAGGATGCGGCCGTCTTCGAGAGCGAAATCAATTTCAATCGAATCCGCACGGGTAAGAGCAAGGCGGAGGCGTTCGGCATCGACGGAGACTTCATGATAGTCCACGGCGAGGCCTGAGTTCAAAATAATATCATTCAGTCCGTGAAGCGTCGCGCCACGGAAACCATATTCTTTGCACTTAGCAGTTAGAGGGGCTGTGGCGGAGAATGTTGAAATGCATAGGATCAAATCATAGTGCGCGTAGATATCGCGATCAAGAGAGAGAAGCTTGCCTTTCGTATTCCACACCTCGTCTGCTAGATCGAGATTCGAACCCCGAGTGCAGCGATAGGCGAACATTTCTCCACCCGTCATTTCGAGATCGTCAAGCGCACCGTTTTGAAGGCCAAGATAGAAAGACTCGTGGGCCTTTTTCTGCACCGCAAAGCCCGGTTCGTTGAGGAATGCGAAGTCCTTGATGAGGGCTTGGGGGTCATCGAAGTCGATGAGAATGCATACGCGACAACCCTGAGTGGGTTCGAAAACGGTCCCAAGAAGCCTCACAAGGTCGAAAGCCGGGAATACGCGATTTTCCGGGTGAAGTAAAATGTCCTCATGATAATAATCGGGGAGGGAAGGGCTTGGAATGGTAATCATAGGTCACAAATTAAAACTGGTAAGGAGTGCCGCAAGGATGGAATTTGAGTTTTTTAAAGAATGCCTAAATCATTTGAATCTGGTTCATTTGGCACCTTGTTTTCTCGCATATCCTGCAAAACTCCTGTCATATCTTCAAGTCGGTCCCAAAGGTCCTTGACCACGTAGAAGGGAGCTCCGCACCGCACCACCAGGGCAAGGCAATCAGAAGGGCGCGCATCAAGTTCAACGATTTTTCGTTCCATGATTTCATTTTCGGCCTCCAGAATTAACCGGGCGTAGTAAATTTCCTGCTCCATCCGCACAATCACGGCCCGCGAGACCGTTGCTCCAAAAGTCTTAAGCGTCAGTAGAAATAAGTCGTGGGTCAGGGGCCTGGGTGGCAACTGGCCATTTAGCGAGGCATTGATCGATGCTCCAACACCGGGATCGATGTAAAAAACGATGCACTTCATCCCGTCTCCAAGAAACACCGCGCAGCCGGCTTGGGTGGGAAGGAGTGCGATGGGTTCGACGCGAATCAGGTCGTTCATGAAGCGAATCCTTCCCCTTTGGAGGTCTTTATCCAAGACGAATCACGGGTGCAGAAGGGCGAGATCGGTGAGGATCTTGCTTTCGTGGAAACTTCGAATGGTTTCGCAAGTCGGTTTCACAACAAATCTTAGTGATCTCAAACAAGAAACGATTCGAGATCGAAGGGATTCAAAGGCATTCTGCAAATTTATAATGATGTAAGTCACTGTGATTAAATGCTTAGACTTTGAATTTCGAAAAATTTTCAAAAAACACCACAAAATGGATTGACCCGTGTCTCGGGGTCGGAATAGGTTCCGCCCGTCGCCACGACGGAGGGCGACCGAGAGACAAAGCGTCGATCGCGGTGATTACTTCGGTAAAACAACCCGATCGGCTTTTTAGTCCCCTCGAAACAAGCTCTTTGACAGTATGGCTCAGCGAAAATCGTGCGGAAACCAATGCAAGTTGGTAGAGGCAGCCCTAAGCAGGTGAGATGACGCTGAGAAAAGGAAAAAGATTAAATTGTGCGCTGCGCGTCGGAAAGTCGAGGGAGTTAAATCTTTAGACAACGATGCGTGGAAGTTGAGATCAGTCAAATGAGTCTCAACACCCCGATTTAAAGTTCATGGGGCATGCCTTGTGAATGAG
>JANPAU010000009.1:0-6789 GCA_031430055.1 Akkermansiaceae bacterium
TCGATGAGAAACTCGGCGCGCATGGTTCCCGAGGCGGTGTCGAAGACGCGGCTGGAGCGGGAGAGCTTGGCGGAGAAGGTCCGACCCGGCAGTTCCGTGAAGCGGACGGTGGCCTCGGTGTCCGCATTCATCCGCAATGCCAGATCGGGCGTGGCGTTGATGACAAAACGCAGCATGTTCAGGCTGACTAACCGATAGAGCCAGCCCTCGGCAGTGGACGAGTCGCCGCGCATCCGGTCGCCGCGGTCGAAATTTCTAGCGGAAATTGTACCGTCGAAGGGCGCGAGCACGGTGGCGAATTTCTGCAATTCGAGCAACTCTGCCATTTTGGCCTCGGCCATACGGAGCTCGGCGTCGGATTCCTCAGCCGTGGAAATCCGTTCTTCGGACTCATCTCGGGACAGCGCGCGGCTGTTCAAGAGCGTGGCAGACCGATCCGCTGAGAGACGTGCGGATTTCGCTTGGGCGGTGGCTCGGTCGGTGGTGGCGCGGGCAGCTTCGACCTGACGGTCGATTTCCGGGGTATCGATGATGGCAAGCACGTCTCCCGCTTTTACCGGATCGCCAATGTCGAACTTCCGCTCGCGCACGAGGCCGGTGGCGCGAGTGAAAATCAGGGTGGATTCAAGGGGTTCAGTGCGACCGGGAAGTTCAATGGCACTTGCGACCTTGGCGGCGGCGGGAAGTGTGGTGCGGACGGTGGATTTGTCCTGGGCGGTGAGAGTCACTGCCAGCAGGAGGAGCAGAGGAAGTGTGTGTTTCATGAAACAGGGAGGGTGGCAATTTTGGCCTCTTTTCGAAGAGTGAGGCGGTGAGTGAAACCCCGAACAGCAGCGAACGCGACGGGGACCAGGAACAAGGATGCGCAGGTGCCGAATACGAGTCCGCCAATCACGGCGCGGCCTAACGGAGCATTCTGCTCGCCGCCCTCGGCGTGACCGAGTGCCATCGGGATGACGCCCAGAATCATCGCCAGCGCGGTCATCATCACCGGGCGAAGGCGAGTGGTGGCAGCTTCGATGGCGGCATCATGGGCGCTTTCCCCTTGGTCGAATCGATCGCGGGCGAAGCTGCTGACAAGGACGCTGTTGGCGGTAGATACACCGACGACCATGATGATCCCCATCAGTGCGGGCACGCTCAGCGGGGTGTCTGTTAGCCAGAGCGCGAACAAGGCTCCTGAAATGGAGACGGGAATCCCTGCGATGGCGACGAAGGGCAGCGTCCAGGATTGGAAGTTTACCACCATGACCAGAAATACCAGCAAGGAGGCAAGTCCCAGCCCGCCGATGAGCTCGGAGTAGGCGGTCTCCATCAATGCGGCCTGACCGGCGAGTTCGATCTTGTTAGCGGGTTTGAGCTTGGTGCGTAGATCGGCGAGGATGACTTTCAGGTCTCTTGCGATGCCTCCGAGATCGCGGTTAGAGGCGTTGGCGAGGACGGTGAATGTGGGTTGCAAGGAGGTGCGGCTGACGCTGGCAGGTAAGCGTTTCTCTACGACGGTGGCGAAGGCGCGCAGGGGAATCGTCGAGGTGCCGCCGGCGGAAGGGCGGATCGGGAGATTCAGGAGTTGCTCGATGGCTTTGAGACTCGTCGGAGGCGCGATGATTTGCACGTCGTAGGCGGCACCGGTCGCCGGGTCTGCCCAGAAATTCGGCGCGACGGATCCTCCGCTGCCGAGCGCGGTAAGGAGGGTGTTAGCGGCGTCTTGGGCGTTGATTCCGAAGCTTCCGGCGCGTGCCCGGTCGATGCGGATCGAGTAGCTCGGTTGATCGAGCACTTCCCGGAGTGTCACATCCACGACACCGGGAATTTTGGCGAACTGCTCGCGCAGATCGCGGGCGAGTGCGAGATTTCCCGGAACGTCACGGCCCATGAGACGGACTTCGAAGGTGGTGGGAGCGCCGGAGGCAAGTGTCTGGCTGGTGGCATCAGCAGGGCGGAAGAAGGATTGCGCGGTGGGAAATTTTTCCGCGAGCATCAGGCGGATTTTTTCCACATAGCGCTCGCTCGGGGCGTGCTCGGGGGCGAGTTGCACGAGGATTTCACCATCCGAGGAGCTGATCGCGGTGGTCTCGACCCAAGCTTGGTTGATTGAGCTGGGAGTGCCGATGTTTTCGACGATGAATTGAAGTTCCTTCTTGGGGATGAGAGCACGGATTTCCCGCTGGATGTCCGCCATTGATCGGGCGGTTTCTTCGATGCGCATGCCGCTGGGAATGCGGACGAAGAGCCGGATCAAACCGGCGTCGGTTTTTGGAAAGAACTCCCGCCCGGACTTGATGGCGGAGAAGACTCCGAGTGCAACTGTGGCTAGAACAGGAATGAGAATCAAAAATTGATAACGCAGGATGAAGCGGAGGATACTGCCCTGCACGTTTGCAAGTCGGTCCACGCCATGCTCGATGGAATGGTGGATGAGCCGGAGGCCGCGAGGTTTCCCGTCGCCACGCTTTTTCTCTGCCCGCAGCTCGCCGGGCAGGATGATGGATGCCAAGGTGGGGACGAGCGTGCGGGCTAGCAGATAGCTGGCAATCATCGCGAAGACGACTCCCAGTGCGAGCGGGCGGAAGACGAAAGAGGAAGTGCCGCTCAACAGGAAGATAGGTGAAAAGACGATGCAGATTGAAATGGTAGAAACAAACTCCGGGAAGGCGACTTCCCGAGCACCGTCGATGATGGCTTGCTGAACGTCTTTCCCGAGAGCGATCTGGCGCTTGATATTTTCAATTTCTACCAGCGAGTTGTCTACCAGGATACCGATTGCGAGGGCGAGGCCACCGAGGGTCATTAGATTGAAGGTCGCGCCGACGAGGTTCAGCCCGATGATCGAGCAAAGCAGCGCGAGCGGGATGGATGTAAGAACGATGAGGGTGGACCGCCACGATCCGAGGAATAAAAGGACGATCATGGCGACCAAGCCACCGACCAGCAGGATCTCGGATTTGACGCCAGTCACTGCCGCCCGGACGAAGACGGATTGGTCGAAAATCGGCTCGATACTCGTTCCCGGAGGTGCGGAGGCGCGAATTTCCGGTAGGCGTTCACGGATGCCGTCGACGATGTCCACGGTCGATGCATTACCGAGCTTGAGGATGGAAATCATCACCGCGTTTTGGCCGTTGAGACGGGCGATGTTCGTGCTTACAGCCTCGCCATCGCGGACATTTGCGACGTCCCGCAGCAGGATGATTTTCCCGTCGACAGCTCGGATTGGAATATCGAGAAACCCTTGGATGTTTTCCGGACTGGCATTGATTTCCACGGGCAGCTCACGCTCTCCCTCGCGCAGCGTGCCGGACGGCAAGGTAAGGTTCTGCCTGCTCACTGCGGCACTAACTTCTGCGGCGGAAATCGAGAAGGCACTGAGTGCTTCCGGATTGAGATCGACCATCACCTGCCGGGCGGCGCCACCGTAAGGCAGGGAAATCCTCATTCCGGGGATGCTCTGGAGCTGGGCGCGGAGGGCGAGGCGTGAGTAGTCGAAGAGCTGCCCACTGGTCATGGTGTCCGAAGACATGACGAGCTGCACGATGGGCACGCTCGACGGACTGGTGCGCACGACGAGCGGCGGCGAGGTGCCAGTCGGCATGCGACGCAGGATCGTTTGGGAAACGCCGGTGACCTGGGACATCGCGATGGGGATGTTCACGTTTGGCTGGAATTTTAACTTCACCAAGGCGATGCCGTTGGAAGTTTCCGAGCGGACTTCTCGCAGATCGTCCACGTTGTTGAGAGTGATGATCTCGGAAAACGAGGTGATTTTCGAGGCCATTTCCGCAGCGTTCAGGCCATTGTAGTTCCATACGACGGTGATTTCCGGACTCTCGACACGCGGCAGGATGTCCGTGGACATTCGCTTGGACGACATGATGCCGAACAGCAGGATCAAGATCGCAAGAACCCCGATGGTGTATTTGTAACGGAGGGCGAAGAGGACGATCCACATGGTGAGATAGAGTCAGGCTAGTCGGACAAGCCGGAACGACCTCGTTTAGTAGCACGGGAAGTGCCCAAGGCAACTGATAGATATCCGGCTGGGCTTTTTCGGTTTGTTACTTGAGAAGTAAATCGGCGATGACCATGCGGTGATCGCTGTTGCGGGTGGTCTCGGCCTTGCAGCGGACCGGGGTGAAGTGGCGGGTGGCGTAGATGTGGTCGATCCGCAGGATGGGTAAACGGCGGTGGAAGGTATTTCCCCAGCCGGTGCCTGCTGCCGCGAAGGAATCCACAAAGTCACGGGTGAGCTGGCGATGCACAACGTCCGATGCTGGCGCATTGAAATCGCCGCCAAAGAGGGTGGGGACGTTGGGGAATTGAGTGGTTTGCTCGAGCACTTGCTGGGTGAGAGTGAGTTCTTGTTGGCGGACGAGGCGGTTGTTTCGGTGCTCGACCCATGCGGACTTCCGCCATAACCGGAGGTCGGTGGCGGCGGTTCTGAGGTGGACGTTTACCACTTCGATGTCGGTGCCGTTAGGATGGCGGAGGGTGAGTTGTTCGTCGCGTTGGGCTGCATTTCGGATCTCGCGTTGAATCTTCCAGCGGGTGACGACGCCATTCGTCTGGTGGGCGCGGTAGTCGCCGTGGCCCCCATACAACGCATCCGCGATTTGGCGGACTTGGTGGGGTCCGAGATCCTGGAGGAGGACGATGTCAGGTTGCCAGACGGCGAGATCTTGCGCTGGATTTCCTTTCTCGAAGAAGGCGCAGTTCAGGGTGATCACTCGTAGCACGGGCTTGCCGTCGATAGATTCTGCTTGCCCGGGGAGGGGAGGAGATTTTCCGAAATTGGCGAGCACTCTGGCTTCGTCGGCTCCGACTAACAGGGTGAGAGCCCACACCGCCGTTAGGATCAGCGAGAGCGGTGCCCGCAGGAAACAGAATGCAATCGAGGACAACAGAATGCCGCCGCCTCCCCACAGCCAGATGGGCATGACGGTGAATGCCGAGAAGCGATCCGGCTGCTGCGCGAAGCAATAGACGGTGAATAGGTGGAGCATTAAAGATGCTCCTACCAATGTCCATCCGAGGCGGCGACTGCAAGTGGACATCAACGGGTGAATGCTGAAATTTTGAGAGCGGAAACGCTGAAATTACATCCCCGGGATGCCGAGGCCACCGGTGAGTTTTTTCATCTCGGCGGCGGAGGTTTCTTTGCCCTTGGCAATGGCTTCTTGCACGCCCTTGAGCACCAGGTCTTCGAGAAATTCGGGATCGGATGGATCAATCACGGAGGGGTCGATTTTGATAGAAAGCACGTCACCGGCACAGGTGGCGAGCACGTTCACCATGCCGCCGCCGGCCGAGGCTTCCACGGTCTGCATGGCGAGTTCTTCTTGTTTTGCGGCGAGCCCGGCCTGCATTTGCTGGGCTTGTTTCATCAGTTTTTGGATGTTCATAGGAATTTGAAGTTTGAGATTTTAAATGGCGCGATGCCAAGTTTCGGGAACTGGTTCGCCGGAATGGTAAACCAAATGAAGGATTCGTCGATGCTTTGGTTCGAAGGCTTGTGAGGAGGCGTGAAGAGCGAGCGGATGGCAAATGGAAACATCAGGTCTTGGTGCCAGGCGACTTTCCAGTTGGTGGTGGCAGATTTGTAGAAAGCGATGGCTTGGATGGCCACTGCGTTTTCAGAGAGGTAGCCGGAGAACGTGAGTTCGCGCTTGAGAGCGAGTGCGGTGTCCCGAACGACCGGGTGGTCGAGCAGGCAGCGTTCACCAGCGCTGTTTTTTTGGAACAGGGTGTCGCGAAGAGCCTTGATGGATTCTTTGGAGATTTTAGTTGGAAGAATGCAGTAGCCGTCGTGGGAAAAATTCATTTGCCTACAGCTCGCTTGAATTCTTCAGAAGTCATGCAAGCAGAGGGATCCTCATCCATTTCGGCATCCCGACGCAGCGCTTCCGCGTCACCATCATCATCGTCCTGATAAACGGCTGGCAATGATCGTAAAATGTAGGATGCCAATTCGGCCCGATCGCCGTCCGGAAGGGACATGATTTCTGCTTTGAGGTGTGCAAGCTTGGTCATGAAAGAGGGTGAGCAGATTTGAGGTGAAGTTCCAGTTTTCTTTCGTTTGTGAGAGTCGAACGGGCGGAATGGATTCCAACGCTTGGAAGGATTCGACCGAGTGCGCGGAGCGCTCGCCCGGAGTGCGGCACGCTTTGCTGCCGGCAGTGGCGGATGGCAGCTCCGCTCCATGGAGTGTGAAGCTCTTGCTCTTCCCATACACGGAAGAGCTTTGCACCGCACCCGGCAGGCTGTCAGCCCGCCTAGCTCGATCTCATCAGAAAGTG
Organism: Akkermansiaceae bacterium; assembly: GCA_031430055.1. Classification (GTDB taxonomy): domain Bacteria; phylum Verrucomicrobiota; class Verrucomicrobiia; order Verrucomicrobiales; family Akkermansiaceae; genus Luteolibacter. The sequence continues at coordinate 6,294 of JANPAU010000009.1, forward strand.
CCTGCGCGGCCTGCCCCGGAGATAACTTCATGCCTCCGAACCATCGCCCATCTGAAAACTGCCCACCTACTAGGCGGCGAATTGAAACCCACAGCATCCACAAAAGGCTCACGGCTACCAGACCGGGCCTATAAACGCTCTGAAAACCCAGATAATGTTGAAATGCGTTACCTGACCCTATTTATGGATGGTTGATTCGGTGATCGGTGATCGCCGCTACGGTTTTACGGATATCCAGTGGGAGGTGGGAGCTTGTAGAAATTCCGCGATGGGGATGCCTTGTCCGCCGACTAGCAGTTTGCTGGTGGGATGGTGGGCTTTGTCGAAGGCGGCGATGCCGGGGAGGGTTTGTTTGCGACCACCGCTTTTGACTTCGATGGCGACGAGGGCGTCGCCGCGCTGGAGCACGAAGTCGACTTCCTTGTTTTGCTCACGCCAGTAGGTGACGGAGATTCCGGTGCCGATGGCGGTGTTGACGAGATGGGCGCCGACGGCG
>JANPAU010000010.1:0-5424 GCA_031430055.1 Akkermansiaceae bacterium
GTCGCGGCTGTATTTGTTTTGGATGGCGGCGTCGAGGCGGGTGATGATGGCTTGGGCCTGGCTGAGGAGGGTGTCGATGGCGGAGGTGCTTTGCACGCCTTCGAGGTTGTCGCTGTGTTTTCCGGAGTTGCAGGCATCGAGGGCGTCGCGGTCGGCGCGGAGGTCCTGGACGAAATCGGCGGGGAGTTCGTAGGCGATGAACTTGGCGCGGAGGGCGGCGTTGGCGGCGAGTTGGGCCGGGGTGTCGCCGCCATCAGCCACGGGGGCTTACGGGCTAAGGAGCGGCGACCTTATTGTCGCCTCTTCTCTGGGGAACGAGGAAGAGAGGGACAATAAGGTCCCTCCTCCCTATTTCACAAATCCTGATGCGCGGCAGTGTATCTTGATTCCGCATTTCAACATGATCTGGGTTTTCAAAACGCCGTCCATGAGGTGGCCGGTTTTCGGTTGAGCGATGATTCGGAAGTGTGAGGCCGTCTCCAGATGACCTTTTAGGATTTCTTCGATGGCGAAGCGCGGCGACTCAGTGCTACGGCGCAGGCTTTGTAGTTCGGCTGGCGCGAGTGCGGATCGAAGGCGGCGTGGGTGAGTTGATTGACCTCGCGATAGTGCATCGGTATGAAAATTTGTCCTTGCTGCACGGTCGGTGCGAGGTAGGCGGATGCGGTCATTTCGCCCCGCCGGGAGCGGATGATCACGGCGTCGCCTTCCTGGAGATCGAGCTTGCGGGCGTCGGCCGGGTGGATCTCCAGATAGACGTTTTCTGAGTAGAGCTTTTTTAGAATGTCAGACTTGGCGGTGCGTGTTTGAGTGTGCCATTGGCTGCTTGTTCCCCGGCCGGTGAGCATGAGGAAGGGATATGCGGAATCTGGTGCTTCGGGCATCTCCGCTGGTGGGGAGAAGAGGATTTTTGCTTTGCCGTTAGGGGTGTAGTAAACTCCATTTTCGAACAAACGGCGCGATTGGAGATCTTGCACCTGCGACTTGTCTATACTCGCGGGGAATGGCCATTGGATGCCACCGAGTTGGTCGATGAGTGCGTAGTCATCCACCCCTGTGATGTCGCACGGACGGTCCACCGTAAGATCGCGTATCAATTTGAAAGCTGCTTCCGGGTGAGTCCACTTGCCAAACATTTCGCCACAGCCCCACGCATCCGCGATGAGGCGGAAGATGCGGAAATCTGAGAGGGCTTGTCCCGGTGCTTTGCGCACCACTTTGATTGTGCCAATGCGGCGCTCCGAGTTGATGAAACAACCGTCTTTCTCGCCCCAGCCCGCAGCGGGCAGCACCAGATCTGCAACTTGGGCGCTTTCCGTGTTGTGATACATATCTTGCACCACGAGGAAATCGAGTTTTTCGCGCAAAGCCGTGAGCCGTCCGGAATGGATCCACGAGTGAAATGGATTGGTCGCGATGATCCATAGCGCTTTGATTTTCCCCGCTTCCGCAGCTTCGAGAATTTGGTCGTAGGCGAGCGAGTATTCGGAAGGGATAACTTCTAGCGGAATCTCAAGACCCGCGGCGACTTTGCGGCGGTGTGATTCGTCTGCGAAATCATGACCGCCGACGAGTGAGGTGGTGTTCGAGAATAGCCGTGAACCCATCGCATTGCATTGGCCGGTGATGGAATTAGGCCCGGTGCCGGGTTTGCCGATGTTGCCGGTGATCAGGCAGAGATTGATGATCGCCTGTGCCGTGCGAACTCCCTCGTGCGACTGGTTCACGCCCATCGTCCACCACCAGGAAATGCGTTTACCCGGCTCGGAAACTGTGCGCGCTAACTGCTCGATGATTTCCACGCTCTGCCCGGTCCGCTCGGCCATCGCTGCGGGGGAGTAATCTTTGAGAAATTCGGTGAACTCGGAAATGCCTTCTGTGTGTTCTAACGACTCAGCGTCCACTCGCCCGTCACGGAGAATGCAGTGTGCCAGCGAGTATAACAGCGCAAGATCGCCCTTCGGTTTCAGCGCCACGTGTTGGGTGGCGGCTTGCGCGGTTTCAGTCGCTCGCGGGTCGATGACAATGATTTTCGGACTCCGCTTATTGAGCATCACATGCTGCCACATGATAGGGTGGGCGATGCAGAGATTTGCTCCGATTAAGACGATCACATCCGACTCTTCGAAGTCCGCATACGTCGCAGGCGGGGCGTCGAAGCCGAAGGATTGTTTGTAGGCGGTCGCTGCGGTGGCCATGCATTGTCGTGTGTTCGCATCGGCATGCAGGAAGCCCATTCCGAATTTGAACAAACATCCGAGAAACGCCATTTCCTCAAACGGAATCTGCCCGGTGGATAGAAATGCCACCGACTCGCGGCCATGAGCTTCGCGGATGCCCTTGAGGCGAGTGGTGAAAACATCCAGTGCGGTCGTCCAATCCGTCTCTTTCATCATTCCGGACTCATCCCGTAGGAGCGGCGTCGTCGCCCGGTCGGGGGAGTCTAGCGGATCGAGTGCTTGCCAACCTTTCGGGCAAGCCATGCCAAGATTGACCGGATAGCCCGCCTGAGGACTGAGGTTGATGGCCTCGCCGTTTTCATCGAGATGGATCTTCAATTGGCAGCCCGTCGCACAGTAGCCGCAGATGGAGGTGACGGTGCCGCTCGGCTTGAGGCGCGCGGGGATTTTCCCCAAGCCGAAATTTCCCGGTTCCTGCACCAGATCACGGGTGAGAGGGCCGCTGGATTGTTTGAGGAATCGGGTGAGCATGGGTGCTTTTTACAAAGCACGATGCGTGCGAGATTCCCGGGTCGCTTCATGTTTGGGCGCGGGGATTTCTCATTCGCGGCATGAAGCCCATGAATCCTCCCGCAAGAATCAAGTCGCGGCGGCGATTTTTTCCAAGCCCTCAAGCATCCGTGCGCGTGGGCAGCCGAAGTTGAAGCGGATCCAGCCCGGCCAGCCGAAATAGGCCCCGTCGGAGAGGAAGAGTCCGGCCTTTTTCTCGAAGTGCTGAGCGGGATTTTCGACTCCCATGCTGCGGGCATCGATCCATGCGAGGTAAGTCGCTTCACCCGCTTCCACTTTCAAGTCAGGGCAACGGTTCTTGATGAATTCCACGAGAGTGTCGCGGTTACCTTTGAGGTAGGCCATCAGCTCCAGACGCCACGGTTCGCCATGGCGGTAAGCTGCCTCAGCTGCGTAGTAACCAAGCGCGTTGATTTCCGAAAGCGTGTGCCCGCGAGCCGCGGAGAATTTCCGGAGGATCGTATCATCAGGGATCACCGCGAAGGCATAACCGAGGCCGGCGATGTTCCACGTCTTGCTCGGAGAGAGCAGGGTGATCGTGCGTTTCGCGAGATTTTCCGGTAGGTTCAGCGCTGAGAAATGGGGAGTCGCCGCCTCGTCGAAAATTAGGTCACAGTGGATTTCATCCGAGACCAGCACGAGATCGTGCGTCTCGCAGAAGGTCGCGAGTTTCGTGACTTCTTCTTTGGAAAAAACCCGGCCCAGTGGGTTTTGCGGATTGCAGAGCAGGAAAACCTTCGTCTTCGGCGTGACTGCATTTTCCATGGCTTCCCAATCGAAAGCCCACTGTCCATCGACCATGGTGTGATCGAGGGAAATGAGTTGGGCATGGGCATCATGATGGGTGCCGAGAAAAGGCGGATACACCGGAGTGCTAGTAAAGGCAGCCTCTTCGGGCGTGCAAAAAGCCCGAATCGCCAGCGAAAGCGCGGGCACTAATCCTCCGAGATGGACGATGTGCTCAAGCGGCACACTTGCACTGCGGCGGTCTCTGAGATAGTCGATGATCGCATCATTTAATTCCTGATGTGCCTGAGCATAGCCGAAAATCCCATGATCCACCCGGCGGTGCAATGCTTCCAGAATCACCGGAGCCGAGGCGAAATCCATGTCTGCGACCCAGAACGGATCAAGCTCAGGCCGGCGGTCGTATTTGATGCAGCCGGTCCCACGGCGGGTGATGGGGGTGTCGAAGTCGAAATTCATGCACGGCATTTGTGGCTTCGAGAGAGGCAAGTTTCAAGCCGCATGTAACGGCGGCCGATGAGCGTTGATGCCAATAAGTCGCGCGAGGTCTCTTCATTCGCTTTCTTCTAGCATCCCCGCCCCAATCCGGCACCATCTCCCTATCCGAGCTAGAAAAGGGCGACGTCTTCGAGATACTCATCCGCACTGACTGATTTTTCTGTTCTCGCATTTCAGGTTTCCCGTTCTCATTTCAGACTTTCGCCCAATCTTCGCTTTCCACCCACTTCATGGCTGATCCCAATCTCTCCTCCTTCATCTGGTCCGTCGCAGATCTCCTGCGCGGCGACTACAAGCAATCCGAATACGGCAAGGTCATCCTGCCCTTCACCGTGCTACGCCGTCTCGATTGCGTGCTGGAAGCCACCAAGACCGCCGTGTTGAAGGAAAAGGAGGCTCGCGATAAATCCGGCATCAATCCCGAGCCGTTTCTCCTCAAGAAATCCGGCCAGCTCTTCTACAACACCTCGCCGCTCGATCTGAAGAAGCTGATGGGCGATCAGGACCACATCGGCGAAAACCTTCGCGCCTACATGCAGGCGTTCTCGCCCGCCGTGCGCGACATTTTCGAGAGCTTCGAGTTCCACACCCAGCTCGACAAGCTCGCCAAGTCCAGCCTGCTCTATCAGGTTGCGGAAAAATTCGCCAACATCGACCTTCACCCGCAGTTCGTCAGCAACGCGCAGATGGGTGCCGTCTTCGAGGAACTCATCCGGAAATTCGCCGAGCTTTCCAATGAAACCGCCGGGGAGCACTTCACCCCGCGCGAGGTCATCCGACTGATGGTGAACCTGCTGTTCATCGAAGACGACGAGGCGCTGACCAAGCCCGGCATCGTCCGCTCGCTTTACGATCCGACGGCCGGCACCGGCGGCATGCTCAGCGTGGCGGAGGAGCATCTTTCCGACATGAACAAGGACGCCCGCCTCGTCATGTATGGCCAGGAGCTGAACCCGGAATCCTACGCCATCTGCAAGGCGGACATGCTCATCAAGGGTCAGGACATCGCCAACATCATCTTCGGCAACACGCTTTCCGCCGACGGCCTGCACGGCAAACACTTCGACTACATGCTGTCCAATCCGCCTTTCGGCGTGGAGTGGAAGAAGATCGAGAAGGAAATCCGCAAGGAGGCGGAGCAGATGGGGCACAACGGCCGCTTCGGTCCCGGCCTGCCGCGCGTGAGCGATGGCTCGCTGTTGTTTCTCCTCCACCTCATTTCGAAAATGCGGCCCGCCGTCGATGGTGGCAGCCGCTTCGGCATCGTGCTCAATGGCTCGCCGCTCTTCACCGGCGGCGCGGGCAGCGGCGAGAGCGAGATCCGCCGCTACGTGTTGGAGAACGATCTGGTGGAAGCCATCATCGGCCTGCCGACCGACATGTTTTACAACACCGGCATCAGCACCTACGTCTGGATCGTCAGCAACCG
>JANPAU010000011.1:0-15173 GCA_031430055.1 Akkermansiaceae bacterium
GCGGCGTTTTCGTCAGCGGTATTGCCTTCGAGAAAACGATCGAACTGCTTGGGGTCGTAGTTATAGCCACCGCGCAGCACGGGGTTGGCTTCCGCAGCGCGGTCGAGCTGGGTATTGGTCGCCTGCGGAGTGGCACTGCGATTGTCCATGACCAGCTTCTGGCGGCGGGTGTTGAGTCCTAACACGGCTTGTTGGGTCTTGAGCTGACGGAGCTGGACACGGGCATCCTCGCCGGACGCGGCGTCGAGCTGGTTGCTGCGCACAGCGTTGCTGAACGCCTGGCTGGCCTTTTCCTGATCGCCCTCTTGCAGCCAGGTGTTCGCTTGATCCAGCAGCGCAACGGCGCTCTTCGAGTCACTGTCTTTTTTGACCTGCACGAACGACTGATAGTCCTCCAGCTTGAAGGAACCCATCGCGGCCTGTTGTTTCAAATCGAAGTCGCCACCATGGTCAGCCATCCGCCAGCCTTCCGGCACGAGCACTCGCCACGTTAGATTTTCCATCGGCACGTTCAAAATCGGTCCTTCGAGACGTTTCCCCTTACCGGTGCCCGCCGAGTAAACGAAGCGCACGGTGGCCGGACGGCTGACTTCTGGCGAGGGAAAGACATAGAACAACCACTCGTCACCTTCGCGCACCAAGGTCGCGCCCTCGTCATTGACGAGCACATTGAACAATGAGGCTCCCGTCGGCAACTTCAGCCGCAGGGTTCCTTTTCCGACAACCTTCATCTTCAGATCCACGGCGGTCAGCGCATCTCCATCGGGCGACATCAGGGTGGTTAGAGTTCCATCGGCGACACGGAGTTTCTGCAAATCGGCGAGTTGATGGCGTTTCAAGATGAGCGGTAAAGGCCCTTCAGGATCGGCGACGCGGAAGGCCATCAAGGGCGCGACACTACCCGCGACTTGGCCGAGCGACGATTGCACGACCGCCCAATCCGCCCGTTGCCAACCTCGCGGCAAGGCTCCGGCTTCCACTTCAAGGCGACCACCTGCCCGGATCGCGACGAAGTAGGAAAGCTGGCGGACTTGCTCTAACGAAATCGGTTGGATCAACTCGCCGCCGTCGTCCTTGCTGGCGCGTTGGTATTCAAGTTCAACACTGGTTTCCCCGGCCACGCCGCGTTGAAAACGGATTTCCCAAAGCCCCTGCTCGCCCTCGACTGGCACCAGATCGGCGACGGCCGCGCCATTCGCCCGTACGGTGGCAGCTGCGGTGTCATCGAGTCCCGGGATGCGGATGCGGAGGGATTTGAGAGCAGCGTTTTCGATCTTATAGCCGATGACCACGCGGGCGAGCATCTGACCCTCGCGCAAGGTTGCTTCGTGAAAGACCTGCGCGGTCACCCAGGGATCAAGGCGACTGATCGCAAGTCCGAGTGACCAATCGCTTTGCAGTAGCCGATAGACCAGCGCACCGGGCCGGGCGGCGGCGCGGGCGGAGTCCTGCGGAGCGTCAGCCAGTGAACGGGGGTCGAGCTGTGAGATGTTCTTGCGATCCACAGCGCGGACTTGCAAACCGCGCTCGGGAACGACGGTGACCACACCGGTTTCGCGCGAAGCATCGCGCAAAGACAAGCGCGGCACCTGCCAATTTTCCTGCGCTCCGGGCGGACGGCCGGTTAGAGTGAGATTGAATTCCCGCTTGCCCATCGTCTTGCCGGTGAGGTGCAGGGTGATCACGCGCTTGTTGTCGATCTTGCTCTCCGTCCAATGGCTCAAGCCCTCACCGGTGGCGGTTTCGATTTCCAATCCTTCCGGCACTTCGACGGCTAACCGAAATACGCCGGAGCGGGTGATCGTCACCGTTAGATCTGTCGCCACGACCAGCCGGTCCTCGCCCAGCGAGACCAACTGCCACGACTCCGCCCGCAACTCGGGGGCGACGGCGGCGACTTTCACCTGAGCCACGACCTTGCCCGTGCCGTAGCGGAACGCATGTTGCAAGAGAGCCAATGGATTTCCAGCCTTGTCGCGTGGTAGCAATTTGGCGTTGAAATCCTCGGGATTTACCCGTGAAAGCCCTTCGATGTTGATCGTCTCCGGCTGTGCTTCCTCACCGAAGGCGAGGGCGAGAAATCCAATTTCACCTGCGGTCTCCGTCACACGGATCGGCTCAAGCAACAGGTCCATCGGCAGAGTTCCGGCACCGCGCTGGGTTTCGACGGTGAGGGAAAACGCCTGATCCTGCGCGGGTTCGACCGGCACGCGGAGTTCACGTTTTTCCGGATCGAAACGCCATGAGCCGACAGGTCCGTCGATCACATCACTCACGGTAAATCCCTCAGGCACGGTGATGACTAACGACGAGACGCGGCCTTGTGCCGGACGGATAGAGACGTGGTGGCGACCATTGACCACGCCGGGTCCGGGCAGATAGAGATTGGAAACTTCGGCGAAAAATTTCGTCTCCTCGCTACCGACATCGCGTTGGATCGGGCGAGCTTGGATTTTCACCGGATCCGCCGGGCCGAGTATCATCACCGCGCCGCTTTCCTTGGCGGTTAGACCTTCAATGACTGCCACACTGGCTGCACCAGACGAGAAGAACTCCCAACCCGCTTGATCCCAGCGCAGGGTCACCTGCCGCATCGCGGCGGGCCCGGCGGGTAGATCCCAGCCCTGTCCCGGATCTGCCAGAGGCATTTCAAAGGTTGCTTTACCGGTCAGCGGTCCGGCTGTGTCCGCGATGATGAAATAGGCGGCTTGTCCGTCGAACAGGGATTTTACCACTCGCAGCCCGGCACCTTCAAAACTGCTCAAAATAGCCGGCGGACGCAGTAACAGAAAGCGATCGCCCGCTTCGGCTCGCAGCGTCACGTCGATGGTTCCACGCAGGCGGTTGTCGCGGATCTGCCAGTCTTGGATCATCGACTCGGCAGGCTTGAGTCCGGGGATTTCCGCCGCGCGGGCATCGTTGAAACCGAAGCCGCTAAAGATGACGATCGCCGCGATGGCTTCCGCGACCTTGCGTCTGTCATGGATCGCCTGCCGCAGCCGGGGAATCCACCAAAAAAGGGCGATCAATGCGACGATGCCGAAGAATAAAGGCGCACCACCGCGAATGGATAGAAATGCCGCGCCCGTCAACGCGAGCCCGCACATCGTCCACCAGCGGTCCCAAGCCAACAGTCCCCGAACGGCAATGCTCGCTCCAAGTGCAAAGACCAACCATGTCCCCCACCCCGTCCTGGCGAGCCACGGGGCGACATTGCCGATCTCTACCATCACCTCGCTACCCGCCGCCACCACCGGTGCGGCGTATTCGAGGACGGTGGCATTTCCCCGACTGGTCGCCACGGCTGCTAGAACCGTGCCCGCCGCCGTCACGATGAAGGCGAGACCCAACAGCAACGACAAGGTCCGTTGCCAGCCGGAACCCTGCCCGAGCAACAGCGCTCCCAAGCCTAACACCAACAACCCGCCCACTCCGGCGGAGTGCCTTGCCAGCCATTCCCAGCCGCTTTCGGCGAGGCCGGGGCGCACCAGCTCCGCCGTGCCGCCGCGGGGAACAAGTTGGCGGCCTTCATCGCCGGTCACCGTCCACTCGCCGATGACGACGGGCACGGCCAGCTTGGGGGCACCGAGACGCAGGTGAGTCGCCTTCGCGGAACGCGCACCGTAGCGCAAGGTAATTTCCACCGCTTGGTTAGGATCGATCTGTGAAGGTAGTGGAACCAAAGTTTCGCCAGCGTCAGCGCGGGCGTTCACGGCCTCGCCATTGACCTTGGCTTCCCACAAAACCGCGCCGACTGGGAGAGTCGCCCGCAAGGCGCTGCGGCCGCGGGATTTCACGAAAAAGCGGGCGTCGGTCACCCATTGGCCATCGCGCGAGACTTGGCTGGAGAGCTTGAGGAAATCGACGACCTGCTCGACGGTCTCGCCGGGGTTGAACCACTCGATTTTCATCCCGATTTTAAAATCGCGAGCGGTGTATTGCCACGCGGCGAGGGTTGGCGCGGTACTGAGCAAACGGAACTCCACAGGCAGCTCACTCGCGTCGATCGCTAACAAGGCTCCCTCGCTCACCGGCTTGGCAAATTTCACCTGAAGCGGGCTAACCACTTGCACGTAGCCACGCTCTGCCTGCACCTCCAACGGCCGGACCTCGCCAGGTGTTAGCTCGCCGCCGCGGGCACTCATCGGTTGCTCGAAGGTGAGTAGGACGGTGCCGGTGCCAAGGACCGGACGTGATAGGGGGACGATCACCGTATTGCCATCGCGCCGCCAATCGCGGCCGACGTTCTGACCCGTGACGTCGATGTTGCCGATGCCTTCAGGCACGGAAATCTTCCACTCGGTGGCGGGTGCGCCGACGACGAAGTAGTTGATCAGCACGCTGCCATACGCCGCACCGGCCTTGAGCGAGTAGAGGTGAAAGACATCGGCTTGAATGCTTTGACCAAGCGCTTCGACCGTCAGACCGACTTGCCAAACACCCTCACGCAGACGGAACGCTTGTTGCAGTCCGGCAGTCTTCTTGGGAAAGAAAGTGATCGGCACCTCGGCGACTCCGCTCGTTTTTCCTGCGACTAACCGGTAGCCCGCCGCTGCGACGGCTCCGACGTAACCGCGCCGCGATTTCACACCCGGGAAACCTAGCGGCTGGAGAACCCAAGCTCCGGCTTTGGCAGCTTCGTTTTTCTCTAACCGCACGCTGACGAGCTGGCGGTTCATCACAGTTTCCTTGAAAATGATCTTGAGTCGGCGTTTCCCATCTTTCACCTCACTAGCCACCGCGTAGTCGGCGACGGCTGCGCCAGTGACGGAGGCCACGGCGTGGTCGGCGGGAATTTCCAGCTCCCACTCCCGCAGCGGTGCCTCGCGGATGTCCAGCTCCAGATCCGTGGAGATCCGCCGGTCTGTCTCGGCGAGTTCATAGACGGTGACTTCAGTCACGGCGATTTCTGGTAAAACCTGATCTGCTTGGATGGCATAGTTGTAGTCAGCCGAAGGAAATCGATAAACAAACACCTGCCGCAGCGTTTCATCCACACCACCGGGGAATTGTCCGGGCGCAAGTTGGATCAGCCCCTTGGCATCGGCGACTTCGATTCTAACTGCACCTTCATTCGCCACCCTGAGCCAGCCGCTATGACGCAGCGAGCCGACGGGGATGATCCGCAGTGCCTCCGCCCTCACGGGAAATCCACCGAGCGCGGATTGTGCTTCGATGACGATCCGGCCGCTGCCTTCGATGGGGCGGCTCAGTTTCACATCCAGACGACGCTTGCCTTTTTCTTCCGTCACCGACCAAGCGAGGACTGGCTCACCTGTGACCGCGAGCACCTCACCGGGGCCGTCGAGCGAAAGTGATAGATTAGCAAGTTTTCCTTGGAGGATCCGCAGATCCACGGTGGTTAGCTGCCGCATCAGGCCGCTGCCGATCCGGACGTCGCTGGATTCCGTGCTGGAGAAAAACAATGCGCCATCCGCCACCGTGCCCGCCGCGCGCCAGGCCATCGAGGCTGAGCCGTTCGCCGGGAGGAAGCCACGCCAAGCGTCGCCTTGCGTTTGAGGGACTACGGTGAGCAGGCGGTCGAACGAGACACCCTTGCCGAGACCTTCGATTTTCACCGGCACGACGACGCCCGACGGCAGATAGAATTCCAGTTTGCGCCAATCCCCCGCGCGGGTGACGGGAACGACGAAATCCACTTCCACGGGAAATTCGCCGGAGCGTTCGGCGATGAGATCATAGCAATGCATGCCGTCGTCCTTGCGAAGCACCACATGCCAGCCGTCACCGGAAACACCACTGGCAATGGCCGCGCCGCCGCCTAGCAGTTGCACCGCGGAACCTTTCGCGACGGCTTTGGCGATGGCAGTTAGTTTGAGAGCGATGCTGTTGCCATCGACGGAGAGACGACCTGTGAGAGCGGTGCCTGACAGCTCAATGCCACGCGCGCCAGTGCCGACCAACAAAGTTCCGAGTTCTAGATTGGCGACTCCGTAGCCGAGAAACCTAAAGCCCCCGGAATCATCGACGGGCACAAGTCCTTCGGCTTTTTCCACAAGCACTTCCACTCCGGGATCGGCTGCTAGAGAAATCGCCAGAGTAAAGCCGGTCGCAGAACCCAGTCCGGGCAACAAGGGAAGAATCGGCCGAGATTCGATTTTGAGATGGGTTTTGACTTGGATGTGTAACTCAGCGGGAGACTTGCCCTCGCTGATGACCGGGCGGACGTCGAGAAAGCGCGAACCATCTTCGGCGACGCGCACCGACCAATCACGCAAGTTTTCGCCGGTGACGGAAGTGATTTCACCCTTCCCCGTTAGGCCAAGACTGAGAGTCTCGGGTTTGCCTTGGTGGATTTTGAATTCGATTTCCTGCTCGCTGGTGACGGTTTCCATGCCGACTTGGATCTTCACGTCGGCGGTGGCGGAGAAGAATAGTGGAGCTTCCTTGGGTGCCTTAGCGAGCGGGACAAGAATCACGCGGTCGTCGGGTTCCTGAGCGCAAGCGAGAGTGATAAGGAGTGCGGACACTCCTGTCCGCACCAAGAAGGGACAAGAGTGTCCCTTCTCCTTATGAAATCGCTGCGCGATAAAGTTGAAGATCGTTTTCATTAGATTGTTTATGAATGAAGGTTTATTTCAATGCGTCGATCACGCGCAGCATGTCGGCGACTCGTGGGCTGCTGCCGTAGAACTGTTTCACGAAAGCTTCCGAGCCTGTGAGTTGTTTGAAATCGATGGCGTCTGCGAGCGGGCCACCTTTAAGCTTTTCTGCGGCGAGCATAGACAGTCCGGCGAGTTGCATGGAGGGCGCGGCGCGGTCGAAGGCGGTGGCCTGGGCATCGTAGGGAATCGTCCAAGTGCGTTCGACCATCTCCTTGCTGGCGGCATCGCGGAAGCGCACGCTCACCTCGCCGATCTCGCCGGTGCCATCGGCGAGCGGCTCGACTTGATAGATCGCGACTCCGGCTTCTTCGGCGGCGAGTTCCGCGGCGTCCACGGCGTCGTTGCGGAAATCCTCGGTTTTGAGACGGTCTTTTTCGAAGCCGAGGAGTTTGTATTTTCCGACGCGCTGCGGGTTGAAGTTCACTTGCACTTTCACGTTCTCGGCAGCCGGGCGGAAAGCTCCGGCGAGTTGGCGGGCGAAACTGTCGTTTTTTTCGTTGCCGACGATGTAGTAGCGGCCGTTGCCGTTGCGGGCGAGTTCGCTGAGTAGGCGGTCGTTCAGGCCATCTGCGCCGATCCCGGCGATGTCGAAGGCGAGGCCTTTTTGGCGGAAGGATTTCACCTGCACGGCGAGGCGATCCGGGTTGGCATCGCCGAGATTGGCCGCGCCGTCGGTGAAGAGGACGATGCGGTTCTGCGCTCCGGCGAGTTGGTGACGTTCTGCTAACTGTCCGCCGAGTTTCAGGGCTTCCTCCAAATTTGTGCCGCCTTCGCTGGCAGCTTGATTGACGAGTTCGGTGAGTTTCAGAGGTTGATCTCCGGTCATGCCGTCGGCGAGAAGATGCGGCGTGCGGGAAAAGCCGATGACGGTGACGAGATCGTTTTTTGTGAGGAGGGTGCCGAGCTGCGAGAGCGCGTGTTCCATCGAAGCACGGCGGTCTTCGCGGACCATCGAGCCGGATTGATCGACTAGCAGGGTAAGCCGCAACGGTTGCACGGCGCTGCGACCGACGGAGCCGGTGCGGAGGGCGACACGGACGAGGTTTCTGCCAGGAATAACGGGATGGGCGGATTGCTCGATGGTGGCGGCGACAGATTCGTTAGATGCCGGTGCGGGGTCGCCGTAGTCCACGGCGTTGTAGAATTGCTCGGGCTTGATGCTGGTAGGATCGGGGCGTTCGCCTCGGGCAAGCGCGGCTTTGGCGAGTTGGAACGAGGCGTCGCTGATGTTGAGGGAGAAGGTGGAATAGGGATTTTCCACGGCGGGGATTTCCTCGATGAGATCGACGAGCTGCTGCTGGACAGGTTGAATGGCAACGTGGTTCTTCGTCTTCTCATTAAATACATTCCAATCAAAAAGCTTATTACCCCCTTGAACTAAACTGTTCGCAAGCTCGGGAGGTTCATTCTCTGTAGGGAGTAATTCCCTGACGATTTTCATGTCAGCGCGCTTCTCATCCGCCGGAACCGAGAGTTCCCATGTAGAATCCACCTGCGACAACAACTCAGCGCGAGTGTGATCATAGGCAGCGCGGTAGTAATCGCTTTTCGCCGCTTCCACTTTTTCCAATCCCCGTCGTGCGGTGGAATTATTCCGATCTATTTTCAAAGCGTCTTGGTAGGCTTTCTTGGCATCATCGTATTTTCCGAGGTTTAGGTTGCCCTCCGCAGTATAGAGCGTCTTGCGGATTTGATCGAGATGCTCGGTCGGAGCTTGAGTGATGTCCGATGTTTCTGAAATAGATCCAATCATGCCTACGCCGATGCCGCCCGATTGTCGATTTGGCGTGGGGGCTGATGCGAAATTCTGGGACGCGAGAACTGGCGGACTCGCGTCGAAATCCGATCGAGCTTTGGACTTTAAAAGGGCGCTGGCGGAATCCCGAGCGAATGCATTTTGTCCGACAGGAGGCGGAACCGCGCGCGCGCGCAGTTCCGCGCGACCTCCCCAACCACCGGACATGTCACTGGCGGCAATCGGCGGCATCGCAGCCATTTCAGACGGGCTGTCGGGTGCCGGTAGCGAGGCATTTCTCTCTAGGCCTGCGGGCTTCGCATCTGGCAACCGCACGGTCGCTTGTTTTGCGAGTTGGTTTTCGGAGGCGCTTTGGCTGGATCCGGAGTTCTTTTTGGCGGCCGCGATTTTGTAGGGGCCGTCGCTCGGTGGTGTTGATTCTCCGGCGGCACCGGCTGGGTTGTTAAAGGCAATGCTTTTATCTGAAATCCGGTTGGTGATGGTTTGCTCGATTTGTTTGAGCTTCATCGCTTGCAGGAGTTGTTGGTCGGTTTCAAAGTCGCGCTTGGCATCGGCGTAGTCTTGGGCGTCGAGGCCGCGCTTGATGGATTCTTCGCGTGAATCGGATTTCATGACTTCGACATTTTTCAGGCGATCATTCGTCAAGGCTAACTGCGCCTGCAAAGTCGCTCTCAAGTTGATGACACCTTCATTCATCTGGCGCTTGGTCGCTTGCACTTGCTCGACGGCGGCCTTCATCGTTGGGTGGTCATTGCCCAATCCACTGCCCCTCGCGGATTCCAGCTGGCGCTCGGCGTCGAGATACTGCGGTTGGAGATTTTTGACCGTGTTATCAGGCACATCGATTGCGGATGCATAGGTCATCAATTGATCTTTGTCATACTTCAGCAAGCTGTTGACCTGACTCTCCAACTGCATTTTATCCTGCTCAAGCTGGTTGTGAGTTTGCAGAGCGCTGCGTGCTCCTTGATCCTCATCCACGCCGGATTGGCCGTAGAAATAATCCTGTCCCTTGTAGATGATTCCCTTGGTTCTAACGATGGTGGCGAGGACTTTGCGGCGTTCCTCGACTTTGTCTTCTTGGTCGCGGACGGCTTTGTTGAGTTCATGAAGGGCGAGTGCCGGATCTGATTTTTCACTCGGAGGCATGAAGTCCACTTTCTTTTCAGCAGAACGCAGGGGACCTTGGGTGATCCAGATCGGATGGATCAATTGCAATACGACCACAGCGAGGACCAGGCAGGCGGCGATGGCGAAGAATGCGCGGAAACCGGCGCGCCGGATGCGACGTTCTTTTTGAGTCTCTAGCAACACGACTTTTTCCTGGCCGAGGATTTCATCGAGCGCCTTGCGTTTTTCGGGCGGGAGTTTCCACGAATGGTCGGTCTCGGCGGCTTCGGCTTCGGTGAACAAGCCGTGGAGGGCATGCATCCGGCGGCGGAAAATCATGAGTTCGGGGCGCTCTTCGCAGAGGCGTTCGAGCTCCGCAGCCTCGAAGGCGGAGGCCTCGCCGAGGACCCAGGCGACGATGCGCGCTTCGACGGGTGCGTCGCCAAGGATGTCGAATGGGGGTGGTGGTTCTTCGTTCATTTGAAGAGGGATTGACGATTGTTGATTGAGAATTTTTGATTTTTGATCTGGAAGAGATCAGCCCTCTGGACTTTCCACGCCGAGGCGGCGGAGGGAGTCGGCGAGGTTTTTCAGGGCGTGGTGGAGTTTGTAGCCGACATTGCTGACGCTGAGGCCGGTGCGTTGGCTGATTTGGTCGTATTTGAGGCCATCGTGATATTTGAGGGAAATGAGGGCGCGGTCGTCTTCGTGGAGTTCGGCGACGAGGAGTTGGAGGGTGCCGATGGCTTCGAGTTTGCCGAGGGCTTGCTCGGGATCGAGTGCTGAGCTTTCCCACTCGCGGCCGTCGACCATGGGAGTTTCGCGCTGGTGATCGCGGAGGTGGCTGAGGGCGAGATTGCGGGTGCAGCGGAAGAGCCAGGCTCTTGGGTGGGTCACTTCTTGCCAGTGGGCGTGGAGTTTTAAAAAGGCATCTTGGACAACATCTTCGGCAGTTTCGCGCTGGCCGAGGAGTCCGTGGGCGTAACGGAGCAACGGGGATTCTTCTGCGTCGAAGACCTGCCGGAGTGTGGGTTTTTCCTCCATAGAGTGGTGCGACGGGCGGATTGGAATCACCGGGGTTGGCCCGATATCAGCCGTGGAGCGGGCGCTGGCGGTTCGAGTTTCCATGAGGCGACGAGTGAGAAGTCATGCTTTCGTCCATGAAGACACGGATGGGTGGATTTCCTTAGAAAATAATTTGAGCAATCGCGAGAAAGTCGTTTCGAACTTAAGGCCGTTCTTGGTTGCAACTCTTTCTGAAGAAAGGACTAAAGTCCTAGACTACTTTCTCTTGTCTGGACAGCCTCCTTGCCAGTGAAGCGAGTGATTATTCATACTGACGGTGGCTGTAAGGGAAACCCTGGGCCGGGTGGATTTGGAGTGGTGATGGTGTGCGGGAAACATCGCAAGGAGCTCTCGGCGGGATATCGGCTGACGACCAATAACCGCATGGAGCTGCGGGCGGCGATCGCGGCGCTGGAAAGCTTGAGCGAGCCGTGTGAAATCGAGCTGCACTCGGACTCGAAGTATCTCATCGATGCGATTTCGAAGAAATGGATCGAAGGCTGGAAGAAGCGAGGTTGGAAGACCGCAAGCAAGGATCCCGTGAAGAACCAAGATTTATGGTTACTTTTGCTGGCAGCCATCGGTTCGCACAAAATCGACTGGCGCTGGGTCAAAGGCCATGCGGGACACCGGGAAAATGAACGCTGCGATGAACTCGCAAATATCGCAGTCGTGGGAAAAAATCTGCAAGAGGATGTCGGATTCCAAGCCGACCGCGGATAACTTCGGTGAATAGCGACAACCCATGGGGGCGCACAGCGGTGAATCTCAGGATTGTTCCTTTCCCTCAACCGAAAATCGCGCTATAGCCATCACATGAATCTGAAATGGCTGAGTTTTTGGGCGATCATGACGGCCCTTCCGGTGATGGCTCAGAAGCCGGTGCCACCTCCTTCGAGTCCGAAGCTCCCGCTGACGACGGTCTTTCAAGGCGAATCGAAGTTCCATGCGCTCGTCGCCAAGGCCGAGCGGGAAAATTGGCGGAGTCTTCCACTTGGCGAGAGAACCATCCGGGTGGCCCGTGAAATGGTAGGAACTCCCTACGTCAATTACACCTTGGAAGTCGATGACCGCATTGAGTCTCCGGTGGTGAATTTCAAGGGCCTCGACTGTTGGACGTATTATGAAAATTCCTTAGCCTTTGCTCGGATGCTGCGATTCAAGCCCGCGCCCTACAAGCCCGCAGATCTGCTGCACATGGTGGAAATCGAGCGCTACCGGAATGGGGTATGCACTGGAAACTATCTGAGCCGGATGCATCATCTCGAAGAGGTTTTCTACGATAATCAACGCCGTGGCTACGCGAGCAACATCACCTCACGGATTCCGGGCGCGGTGAAAATCCAACGCGAAATTCGCGAAATGACCGTGCAGTGGAAAGCCTATCGCTACTTGCGCTCGAATCCCTCCCTCATCGAGCCCATGGGAAAAATCGAGCAACAAGTCTCCAACCTCCCAGTCTATCATGTTCCAAAATCCAAGGTCCGAGACGCCGAGAGATATCTCCAAACCGGCGACATCTGCGCGATCACTTCCAACGGCACCTTCGGCTACACTTCACACGTCGGATTGATCATCCGCTTGAAGGACCGTGCCTATTTCAGCCACGCCACGTCGGATCGAGACAAGGGCCGCATGGTGGTAATCGATCAGCCGATTTCTAACTACGTCAACGGCACCTCCAAACACGCAGGCATCATCATCTGCCGGCCCAATGACGTGCCTCCCTCGCCATTGTGGCAAAACAACGTCGCTCGCCAGTGAAGCTGACTTCTATCAGAGTTTCGGCAGCGTTTCCGAAATACTATCAGCAATCGCCTTGATCACCTCGCCGGATTCCTTCTCCACCAGCGGACGAGCGAGCATCTCCTCGTAAATATTGATGTAGCGGCGAGCCACTTCCTTGTGGCTGAATTCCGCCTCACTCTCGATCATGATTCGGCGAATTTCCCTTTCCCGAATCTCGACAGGAAGCGCATAAAAATCCATGGCTCGGTCAATCGACCAGCGGAACGCATCCGAATTGTAATGATCGAAGCGGAAGCCGTTCCCGGTGGAATTTTCGATGTCCAAGGGGCGCACGGTATCGTAAAGACCACCCGTGGAATGCACAATCGGCAAAGAACCATAAAGCGGAGAAGTCATCTGCGGCAAACCACAAGGCTCGAACAAGGACGGCATTAACATGAAATCCGAAGCCGCATAAGCAAGGCGGGAAAGACGCTCCTCGAAGTCCACGATCGCCACACGTTCTCGCAAATCGAAGGAGGCCACCACTTGGTCGATCCACTGCTGATGAGGGCCATTGGCGACGATGACCACTTGCAAATCACGATCCCAATAGTCGGAGACGAGGTGATGAAGGATATCGGAAAGAAGCTGAGGTCCCTTCTGCACCGGATCCAAGCGAGATGGCCAGAAAAAGATCGGAGCATTCACGTCTTCCTTCAGTTGCAGTTCGCGTTGCAACGCCAACTTGTTAGTTGCCTTGCCGCTCACAAAGTCAGCGACTCCGAAGTTCTGCACCAGCGCGTCATCCGTGAGTGGGTTGTAGGAAACATCCGGAGCATTCAAAATCCCAGCGGAGCAGCCGGCCGCATATTTGGCGCGCAATTCCGCACGAACCGAGTCGGGCACCACCGAGTGCCACCCTTCGACCATCTCCCACAGGAACCGCGGGCTCACCGTATTGATGAAGTGCGCGGCAAAAATCCCGGATGTTAGTAAATCCACTGGCACATGAGAACGCGCGTGGTCGTAGTTGCAAGGGGCCCCGGTGAAATACAAATTCATCCAGAACTCGGCCGCATCGATCCCCGCCTCTTCGACTTGCGCCACTGAGACCTGCCGCGTGTGGATATTATGCACGGTGAACAAGCACTTGATGCCACGGCGGCGTGCCATCGCCGGAATCAAGGCCGTCATCCAATCATTGCAATGAATCAAATCCGGCATCACGCGCGGCACAATGTGATTGATCAACTCCCGCTGGAACACCAACGCGATCCGCATCGATTCGTCCTGATGATTGCTGTAAACCTGATCCCGATAGTAGAAGATCCGGTCCTCTGCGAGATGGATATGAGCCTCTGGCAGGACTTCATGATATTTCCTTAACTCCTTTTCATGGAGATTGAAAATATCGCCCTGAAACATCCGCCGGTAGTTCGGCATCGCGACATGCACATCCGCACCGAGTTCGAAAAGCGCGGAAACCAGCGAAGCAGAAACATCCGCCAAGCCACCCGCTTTCGCGGACATTCTCTGCGCCATATTCCCCATACCCGACGGCAAGTACGTAATTTCCGGGGTAACAATGAGGATTCTCGGCTTGATTGGTTTGGGATCGAGTGACATCAGAGAGGGTTTGAGAATCGTTGTTCTTGTTTCTTGAAGAGTGATGAACTTTTTAAAGATTCACCACCCCAATTTGCTGAATTTCAGGGATTATTTTGCTCAAGTCGTTCAGGTAAGCGCTGGAAACTGCGCTTTATCAACAGTCGGGCTATTCGGCTGCCTCGGACAGATACCGAATGCAAAACTGAGACCAGGTCTCCAAACGTTCGAACAAAGGTCCATTCAAGTCCACCAGCGGGGTGAAAGCCAATTCCGAGAGCGCGTCTTCGCGCGAAGAAACCTCACAAGACTTTAAATCCACCAGATGCACCACACCGAGATGCACCTGCCCGACCGGATTGGACTCATCGTTAAGAAGGGCAATAATGCGATGCTCATGCTCCTCGGGAAGATTCAACTCCTCCTCGATCTCACGGGTCACGGCCGAGTGATAAGCCTCTGGACCCGTGCGACCGTCGCCGGTATCGATCGGGTTCACGTGGCCACCCACTCCCACCGATAGCTTCGCATGCAGCCTGCTTTCACCACCCGATTTCCCGCGGGTGTAGTGGAGAATCCGATTCCCACAACGGAAAATGCAATAAGGGATCAACTGCTTAAAATCCGGATCCTCTTCCGCCGCCGCCCGATCCATGAACGTGTGGTTTTCAGCGTCCAGCAGGCGCCCCACCGCAGAATCAAGTCCGTCCGTTCGAATCCCCTCAAATGCTCCGATCTCGTTCAACAAGGCGCGCGGCACCACCAACACTTTTTCACCACCATACTTCGACATGGCAGCAAGGATAAAGATTCATCGCGCTTCGCCAAGCTCGGATCGCCGCCAAAACTGCGGTTCACTGGAAAATAATCAGACCTCGATCAACGCGACGTCCACTGGCACCTTCAGAGAGCTTTTGGAAGCAGGAATCGTATCCTCCCTCCTCCACAAAAACCTGATTTCCTTCGGATTCAAACCATCCTGTCTCAATTCCTGCAATTTCCTAAAAATCCTCTTGCCCCACTGAAGCTCCACCGATAAACCTCCGCCCCACCCGAAAAGGGGCGTTAGCTCAGTTGGTAGAGCACTTGCATGGCATGCAAGGGGTCAGCGGTTCGAATCCGCTAGGCTCCACCAAATCCCGCTTTTTCAAAAAACTTCCCACCGGCAATCTACTACGACATAGTTCGTTCACACCCGTTTCCGGGCGTGCCGGAAATTTTTTTGTGCCTGCCCGGCTTGACTCGCGGGTTTTTTGGATATATAGAACGGAAGAACCTTG
>JANPAU010000012.1:0-15311 GCA_031430055.1 Akkermansiaceae bacterium
CCCCGCTTCGCAAATCCAACGCATTTGCCGCAGCGTCTCCAGTGGATCACGCCTTGCCATACAGCAATCTCGCCTCCGGCAGAACTTTCTCCAAATGCCGTCCAAGCATCGCCGGTGTGTTCAAGTCCACCCTGGCGCCGAAGAGTTCAGACAGCTCGTCCGCAATGCGAAAATGATCCAATCCCGGATGGTTCCCGGGTTCATACTCGACCAATAGATCCACATCGCTCCGCAGAGGATCAAAGTCACCCCGAGTCGCCGATCCGAACAACCGCAGCCGCGAAATCGCGTGAGCTTGGCAATAGTCTCTAATGCTTCGGGGGGAAGGCAAAATTGCAGTGTTCACAACGAAAGCCTGCCACGTTTCCGCCCCTCGATCAACCCGAGAATAAAACCCTCCCAAGTGGCTGCAGCGGGTCCGGCTCCAGCCTCCCCTGTAGCGGCGCGTCTGCTTGTCCCGGCGTAGCTCTAAAGCGAAGACGGATGACCGCCGCACTTCACTTGTCTCGGCTATTTACCCCGGCAAAGCCTGCGGCGGCGACGGGAAGCGCAACGACGCCGGACTGTCTCCCGCCGGAGGCTACGAGATGGGATGAACCACAAAGAACGCAGAGAGCACAAAGGATTCAAATCCACGCCTCTCTCTTTGCGATCTCTGCGTCCTCTGCGGTTAAAAAATCTCCTATTCCGTTCAAAAATCAACAATCAACAATCGTCATTCGTCAATCAAACCCTCTTCGTCCAAGGTTGCTTCTGGCACGGCCATGAAAACGGTCCCGTCTTCCGCATACCAAAATCCCGCCGCGCCTTTTGGAAGGCGAAGATCCAAGGCAACCAAGCCCGTGACCTGTGAAACGTAAACGAACTCCTGAGTCGAGGCTGGCGCGTCGTCACCATCTGGGAGTGCGCTCTCTAAACCACCACCACGCGCGAATGGCTGGTCGGGCGTCTGTCTTCCTTGCTAGGGAAGGCCGATGGTCTTTAGGCTGTCGATCGAGCGATGTTCCTAACCATTTCACTTCCAGTCGCCCTTTTCAGCTCACTTGATCTCCTCTGAAATATTGTAGCTCACCGCGCCCTTCACATCCACCGCGATGAACTTCGCCTTTCTAAGTTCTCCCAACACCTTCACCACCGCTGCCTCGGACACGTCCTTGCCACACAAGGGCTTGGCATGGGCGATCAGGCTTTTCTCTTTCTTGGGCCGCTTTGGTTTTGGCAGTTTTCTCAGGTTTTCGATCAGCTTCTTCGCCCCGCTGGTCAGCGTGGGGGTGACGGGAACTTTCGGAGCTGCCGCAGGCTTGGACGCCGCCGGAGCCTCGGAAACCAAAACCGCCGCAAGCCTTGCCGGCGATTGGAAGTTCAGCACGCTCCAATCCACGTGCCTCTTCACCTTCACGTGCCGGGATTTGAGTAGATCCACCAGCGCGTCGAACCCGGTGTCTTTGCTCACGATGCGGGCTAGCGGAAAGTAAAACCATCGCAATCCCGATCTGGACAAAATCCGGCTGCGGACTATGGTTTCCCCATGACAATCACCCTTCCGCCCGCGCTGAACCAGCTTGTGGACCGTCTCGTCCACACCGGTCGTTATGCCGACGAAGGCGATGTGGTCCGTGAGGCCCTGCGCGTTCTCGAACGGCAGGAGTTCGACGAATCTCCCGCACTGGAAGCAGCCATCCTCGAAGGCGTTCACTCTCCGCATCAGCGTTATGATGCCTCTGTCATGGATCGCATCCGCCAGAACGCCGGCTCCATCGCATGAGCCTGGAAGTATTCATTGCCCTGCGCGCGGAGCAGGACATGACCCTGCAGTACCGTTGGTATTTGGAAAATGCCGACCTCGACGTGGCCGAACGCTATCTGTTGGCCGTGCATGAAACGATCCAACGCATTGCCGAATGGCCGGGCTTGGGGTGCCGCCGCCACTTTCAGTCCCCCGAACTCACTCACATTCGGAGTATTCAGGTGAAAAGACCTTTTGACTGCCACCTGCTCTTTTACATGGAAAGCGATACCCTCCGTATCGAACGCGTCATGCACGGGGCACGGGATCTACCTAACCGCTTGCTGGAAGATCCCGAGGGCTAGGCGCGAAAACGCTGCGTTTCATCAACGTCCCCTCCAAGGTGGCGCTGCACCGCCGGGGCAACACGCCAATGAGAAGTGAAAGAGAAGCCCAAGACCTGCGGAACGGCATTCACTTGGACCGTCCTTTCCCACCTCATTGGCCTGCTCTCTTAGCAAGAGAGCACTACCGCAGCCCCACAATCCGCCCCGCCACCGCATCCCACTCCACCTCCGGCGTCAGGTGGCACCAACTCAGCCGGATCGCCTCATTCGCTTCGTCGTCGCTATATCCCATCGCCTTGATCACATAGCTCGGCGTGTAGCTGCTGGACATGCAGGCGGAGCTGTTACAAATCCCGGTACGGCTCGACCGCCGGGCGCGCCCACTTCCCTTTCTCCCGCCGGAGGTGACTTGGAATTGCTCTTGCAGTGTTCTCTTTTTAGATTACAATCATCCCACGATAATCAAAAGCTTCGCGGATTCACTCACGGAAAAGATCTTCCGCGGCGAGAACCTGACGAGGAAAGAAGCCAAACTATTGGGCGACATCCGCATCGACAAAGCACAGGAACGCCTCGTGGTCCTACATCATTCATCCGAAAAAGATCTTCTAACCCTTCACTCGCTTCATTACCACAAACTCCACGGCACCATGAGATATTCCATCGATGCCAATGCCCGGAACTCGAAATGGCGCATCACCTTCGTATGGGCCAACCAAGAACTCACCGATGTTTCCCTCGTTAAAATCGAAGACACCCACTGATCCCATGAAACTCCGCACCAACCCCGCCGCCGGTCTCATTCACGATGAGCTGGAAGCACGCTCGATTTCCGCCGCCAAGGCTGCCCGCGACATGGCCATTCCGCGCAGCCGTCTCAGCGATATTTTCGCCAGGCGAAAAGGCGTCTCCGCCGATACAGCCCTGCGGTTCGAGCGCTACCTCGGCATTTCGGCAGCGCTTTTGATCCGCCTCCAGGCGGAGTATGATCTCAGCAAGGCGGTCGCCGACAAGGGGCCTCAGATCAAACGAGATATCCTTCCTGCTCCAAAACTCTCGATGGCCTGAGCGCTTTTGTGATCTTCACTTCAAACACAGAATCCGCGTAGCCACCGCCTACTGTTCCAAGACAGGTGGCGCTGCACCGCCGGGGCAGCATGCCAAAGGGCCGCGAAAAAATCGCCCAAAATCAAGCCGAACCGCTCTTCCCTTGGCATCAAGCTTTCTCGATCCTTTGTCATGCTCTCTCGGCGAGAGAGCGCTACCTCAAATTTCTAACCCGCTCTGCAAGGCCAGCCCACTCCACCTCCAGCTTCTTGTTCTGTGGCCCGAGAAACAAAGATAACCTCAGGTGCTTCCCTCCCAACACCGAGGCATCGATGACCTTCACGTTCTCAAGATCCACGAACACATGATTGACCGGCTGATGCGGTGTGGTTTCGATTTGCATGATGCATAAAGCCCAACAGATGTCCGCCGTCGCGGCGAGCACTATGTGGCCGCTTTTAATCCTCCCTATCCGTATCACGGCTTCTCATTCTCCCCACTCTTTCCCATCCTCCACCCATGCGCTGGACTAGAGATCAACTTCTCATCGTCCTCAATCTCTATCACAAACTCCGCTTCGGTCAGTTCGACCAACGGCAGCCGGTCATCATCGACCTAGCCGGTCGCATCGGTCGCACGCCCAGCGCCGTGGCGATGAAACTCAGCAACCTCGCCTCCCTTGATCCAGCCCTGCAACTCCGCGGCATCGAAGGCCTCAAGGGTGCCAGCAATCTCGACCGCGCCGTCTGAGAAGAATTCCAGCAGAACCCCGCCGAGCTCGCTCCTCTCAGCCAGGAGCGTTTCGACGCCCTCTTCACCGAAAACGAATCCGAAACCGAGACCACCGAAGTCATCCCCGGCACCGGCATCCGCAAAGTCATACACCCTCCATCCGGCGAAACGGAAGTGACGCGTCCGACGAAACAACGTCGTGGACAGGATTACTTCCGCGACATCGTCCTCAACAACTACGGCAACCACTGTGCCCTTACCGGCCTGCCCATCCGCGAGCTGCTCATCGCCTCCCACATCCTACCGTGGAGCGGTCACGAAGCGGAACGCCTCAACGTCCGCAACGGCATCGCCCTCAACCGGCTCCACGATGCGGCATTCGATCAAGGACTCATCGCCTTCAATGACGCTCTCCGCCTCATGCTCTCCTCCCACCTCAAGTCGCGTCTCGCCCACGAATCCGTGAAATCCAGCTTTGAGGCGTTTGAGGGAAAGCCACTCGATCTCCCCGCCGAAGGGATCCCGCCAACGACCGAATTCCTTGCGAAGCACCGGCAAAGATTCAAAATCCGCTGACAGCTTCGGTCTAATCCGGGCAAGCTCCGCAAGCTTCGCAAACTCGGCCTGCGCGAGGAAACTATCGGCTACGGCCCATCGAAGGAAAAGTGGGAGGCATGGAATCGCGAGCGGCAGGAAAATTGACAACTGACCTCGCTCTTGCTAAAATTTCACTGTCGTCACCGTGACGATTCAAATCATTTCGCCAGATGAAGCAGCCCAAGAGCATCACCCTGAAAAGCCGGGCCTCCGAAAAGATGGCCTCGCGCCGCGAGGATCGACTGCGCCTGGAAAACGGCGAAAGCCCGGAGGTCATCCAGCGTGAGAATTCGATTTTCCCACCTGGATACTTCAAAAAGCACCGGATCATCAATTTTGCTTTCGCCATCGGCAAATGAAACGCCGGGAAGCTGGCATTGAAGCATACTTGGATTTTCTCCAATTTCTCCACGAATGCGGTGACTCCTACTTCGTCGAGGGTGGACAGGCCGTGAATTATTGGGCCGAATACATCGGCTCCGAGAATCCTGCGCAACCGTTAGAAATGCTGAGGCCTTTCACTTCGAAAGATTGTGATGTCTGGATCAACCACACCACATGGGAGCGCCTCAAAAAATCCCCGGGTGGCAAACTCCAAAAAGGCACCTCTCCTGCGGACGGCCAACTCGGAATCCTCACCCTTCAGGAGGATCCACTCCGCGTCGTGGATTTGATGTCCACAGTGTATGGCATCCCATTACGAGATCTCCCCCGTCTGCTCAAACGAGTCATCGACAACGGCAACATCAAAGTGATGGATCCCATCTATCTCTTCCGCAGCAAATGCCATTGCCTCCTCGGTCTGGATCAAATCGACCGCCAGGACGCGCGCCACGTCCGGATGTTGGCCTTGATTCTGCCGGAATACCTTTCCCTTCTCATTGATGGTATTGATTCGGAAAATCTCAGTGACCGTGCGCTTCTCAAGGAAATCAAGCTTCTGAGAAAAATCCTCGGCACCCACGTCTGCCGCCGCGCCTTGGCACAGTTGGAAATCGATCCCGCCTCCCTCATCCCGTCGAGCAAGCTGGAAACATGCGGGCTGGAGACGCTGGCCGCATACGCCCGCACGCAAAAGATTGATCCCACCCTGTAGCGGCGCGTCTATGACCGCCGCACTTCCCCTTCTCCCGCCAGAGGCTACGAGATGGGATGAACCACAAAGAACGCAGAGAGCACAAAGGATTCAAATCCACGCCTCCCTCTTTGCGATCTCTGCGTCCTCTGCGCTTAAAAAATCTCCTCTTCCATTCAACAATCAACAATCATCAATCGTCAATCAAACCCTCTTCGTCCACGGCTGCTTCTGGCACGAGCATGAAAACTGCCAGCACTCCCGCCTCCTGAAATCCCGCCGTGCGCTCCATTACCATCCCGACATTCTCACTCGTTTTCAATCTTACCCCGCAGCGCGTTTGCCATTAACAGCTCAGGCCACTCATACTTAAGCACCTTGTAGGGTGTCTGGTTCGAGCGTGTTTCCATGGCCACTAAGTCCAATTCCTTTTGCTCGTCCTTGGCGTTCTCGTCATAGATTTGAATCAGCATTACAGCGTCATTCATCGAGCCAATCAGCGAGCGGTTGGTCCGGGAAAGCAGGGTCACGGTTTGATTGGCCAGATCGAATTCCACCCCATACCGCTTCCAGATCTCGCCGATCCGGCCGAGCAGTTTCAGCCACAATTCCGGAAAGCCCTTCACCCCGGCGACGGGCAAAATCAGCATGTATAACGTGGTGTCGTTCATCACCACCACCAACGGTTTTCGCCGAACCCGGATAAAGTGGCAGCTCCATGAGTCCAAACGGCGTTCTTGTGCCACTTGTTCCCCCACATGGCTGAGGACACACTTGAACTGTTTGGAAAATGCTGCCGACACCTGCAAAATCATGTCCCAGATCTTTGTGATCCCATCACCATGTTCCCAGTCTTTATTCTCTTCACCTCCCAAGGAAGAGTCATCAAGATCTTTGAACCACGGATTACTCGGATTTACACGGATGAAGACCTTTGAATCATCGTGGCTTTGGCCTTATTGAAAACCTTCAGTGTGACATGAGTCTGAAGAGTTCCATTTTCACATTCTTATCCGTGATCATCCGTGAAATCCGTGGTCAAAATCTTTGGTTTTTGGGGGACATCTTCCTAGTGGAGTAGCCCTGTCAATCTCCACCTTGTTCTCTGAAAACTGAAAACTAACAAACTCATCCCCGCCTCATCCGGACCAAGCTCCACTCTCCCCTCTGCGTTCTCCGCGGTTACCCCCTTCCAATCAACAATCAACAATCAACAATCGTCAATCAATCCCCTCTATCCCCTGGAACCGCCCCTGACAAATCGTGTCGATGAAAATGCAGTAACCTCGCCGGTTCATGGCTGCTTCTCCATCTGGCCTTTGATGTTTTGGACGATCCCCTCATAGCGAGCAGCGAGCCCGTCCGCCTCTTCCTCATCGCTGCACTCTTCGATGATGAAAAACTCACCATCCGGCATCTCTTCCGTCCGCAGGTATTTGGCGGTGCGTCTCCATGATTCCGCGCGGCACTCCAATCCATCCAGAAGCTGCCCCCATTCTTGTTCATCCAGTTCGATTCGATATCGTTTTGCCATAACTGGTAAGAATACCTGGCCAGGTTCACCGCACATGACAAGCGGGATTTTCGCCTATCAGATTTCAAATCCTAGAATTTCAGCATTTCAGTTTCTCCGCGTTTCAGCTTTTACTCTTCTTATGGCAGCCGGAAACCGCTGGACTAGAGATCAACTTCTCATCGTCCTCAATCTCTATCACAAACTCCGCTTCGGTCAGTTCGACCAGCGGCAGCCGGTCATCATCGACCTAGCCAATCGCATCGGTCGCACGCCCAGCGCCGTGGCGATGAAACTCAGCAACCTCGCCTCCCTTGATCCAGCCCTGCAACTTCGCGGCATCAAAGGCCTTGAGGGAGCGAGCAACCTCGACCGTGCCATGTGGGAGGAATTCCAGCAAAACCCCGCCGAACTCGTCCCGCTCAGCCAGGAGCGCTTCGACGCGTTGTTCACCGAATCCGAAAACGAATCCACCGAAGTCATCCCCGGCACCGGCATCCGCCGGATCAAACGCCCGCCATCCGGCGAAACGGAAGTGACGCGTCCGACGAAACAACGTCGTGGACAGGACTACTTCCGCGAAATCATCCTCAACAACTACGACAACCGCTGCGCCATCACCGGCCTGCCCATCCGCGAGCTGCTCATCGCCTCCCACATCCTGCCATGGCGCAGCCACGAAACGGAACGCCTTAACGTCCGCAACGGCATCGCCCTCAACCGGCTCCACGATGCAGCCTTCGACCAAGGGCTTATCGCCTTCGATGATAACCTCTGTCTCATGCTCTCCTCTCAGCTTAAAGCGCGTCTATCCCACGAGTCGGTGAAATCCAGCTTTGAGACGTTTGAGGGAAAGCCACTCGGCCTCCCGGCCGACGGAGTCCCGCCGAATACCGAATTCCTTGCCAAGCACCGGAGAAAATTCACCTTCGCCGCATGAAACAGTTTTTCTCAAATCCACGCGACATCGCCGAACGCAAGGCACTCGCCGCCATGCAGCCCCTGAACATTTTGCGTGGCATCACAAGATAACGTTTATCAAGCGTCTGTAATTACACTGCCCGCCTCGCGCATGCTGGATGCCCTCACGCGATCACGTTAGGTCGCCCGATCGTCATTGCCCGGAGCATCTATCCAGTTCATGTATACGGCCCCATGTTATCCCAACTCTGGTTTCTCCTGCTAGTTCCCGGTCTGCCAATGGGCGCTCTGCTGTTATGGATGCTCGCCACCGCAAAGAAGCGCGAGCAGCAGTTCCGTCGTCCCTTCGACGAAATGCCACGTCCAGCAGGATATTCGCTACAGATACGTGCCGCCGACATCATGGAAAAATTCACGGAAGATCTCATCCTGTGCATGATTGGTGGAATCTTTGCCTGGGCTATGTGGCTTTCCGACAAACGCCTTATTTGGGCAGCTCTCGTCCTGGGTTTGATTTTTTGTTCGATTTCAGCCTTCCGAGCCAAGGGCCGAATCATCACCTATTCGAATCACCGTCTTGGACTGTTGGGAGAGCAAGTCGTCGGCCTGATTCTTGATCGCTGTTGTTCCGACTCGATCCGCGTCTTCCATGATCTCGAAGTCATCGAACCCGGGCAAAAACCGTGGAACATCGACCACGTTGTTCTCACGCCCGCCGGAGTCTTCGCCATCGAGACCAAGACCCGCCGCAAACCCAAGGACACTGGTGCCCGAGGACAGGCGGGGCACAAAGTCATCTTCGACGGCCAACAGCTTCTTTTTCCGGCCCCGATGCACGCCGACCGCCACGGACTCGAACAAGCCCAAAACAATGCCGACTGGCTCGCCGAAAAACTCACCGGACTAAACGGAGCTTCCGTCCCGGTCAGCCCGGTTCTCGTTCTTCCGGGTTGGTGGGTCGAAGCCAAAGGCAAGGGACCCGTCGCCGTCTTCAATCCCAAAGGCCTTCCCGGCTTTCTCGCCGGGCGTCCCGGCATTTTTTCCGACCGACAATTCCGCGCGATCAACGCCCAACTGGAAGAACGCTGCCGGATTGATCTGACCCGATAATGAAATAGTCGCACATGTCGTTTTCGCCTCCACGGCTTTCCAACATTCAACACAAATCCACAATGCCACGACGGATCACCCAAACGAGACGCGAAACCCACATCGTTATGAAGCAAACCTCTTACGAAAGCACGGTCGTAAGCTGGTTGATGAAGGACGGTTGGCAGGTTTTCACGCCCATTCTCGACCACGGACACAAAACCGACATTCTCATCTCAGACGGACCCAACTATCATCGCATCCAAATCAAGACCGTGGAAGCAGCCAGGGAGAATCACATTGTGAAAAACCGTTGGAAAGACAGCAACTGCGATGTAGTCGTCTTCTTCGCGCGAAACTCAACATGGGGATACGTCACCCCGGCATTTGTCGAAGAAGAACGCCCCCTGAACCACCAATCCCACCAGCGTTTCGATCAATCGGCAAAGGACTTCCTCAAGGCATTCCACAAGCTTTGACTTCAAATCATCCTCTATACTCTTCCACTGCTCACTCGGCACTTCCCTCCAATATCCTGTCCGTGCAAAGCAGCAAGGGCCTTGAGTTCCGCTCCGTGATCTTCAGCGGCCTCGGCCAAATCGAAACCTCGGAAACCCAGGCCGCCCAGAACATGAAACTCCTCTACGTCGGCATGACCCGGGCCAAGGAACGGCTGATGATCACGGCTTCGGGGAAGAATGAGTTCACGGAAAGGCTGACAAGCATGACCGGCCCGGTCTGCGCCGTTGCATCGCACGGTGGCTAATTCCGCCGTTCCTTCAGGCTAAATGTGAATCGGAGAGCTCTGACCCCATTTACGATGCCGCCTTCGACCAAGGGCTCATCGCCTTCGATGACGAACTGCGGCTGATTCTTTCGATTCGCCTCAAGGTATTCCTCCCCCATGAGTCGGTGAAATCCCAATTTGAATCACACGAAGGGAAACTTCTCGATCTTTCCGACGACGCTATCCCGCCGGATACCGCATTCCTTGCGAAACATCGGCAGCGCTTCGAGTTTACCATCTAATCGGGGGTGCCGATCGCCCGTGCGCACAGGATTTAAATTCCCTCGAATTCGAGGGAATTAGAAACGAGATCGGAACACTTTTTTCCTCTGATTCAAAAAGTGGATCGGATCTCACCGGGGCCACGGGGCGGCGTGACGCACGCAGGCCGTTGCGGCGTACGGATGATCCACGATGAAGTTCCGGGGCAAAATCCACCTTTGCCCTTGCAGCCGTCCGCGCGGGCGGATTGACTCACAGCGTCCGCTTCGGCGGACGGGGACTTAAGAATCCTCTGCCAAAAGCGGTTGGCATCGACCGCAACGATGCCGCCAACCCGACCCCAAAGGCCGGGGAGGCGGCGGCGCATGTCCAAGCCATCTCCGAAGGGGGGTGGCTAAAGGCCGTTGCGGCTGACTTTTGGCAGCTTCTTAACTCCCCGTCCACCCGGAAGGACGCATTCTTATGCATCCTTCCGCCCGATACACGTTAGTTGGCGCACCTTGTCCTGCGATACCGCACTGCCCTGCCATAGAGCGGCTGCTCCATTGTGTGGAGCAACTTCACGCCTTGGCGTCCCGCTCCCACGCTGAAGTGAATTTGAAAATTCGTGGCGTCGTGACCTCAGAAGGCACTGCCGTTCCCCATGTCCGGTGCAATTTCGCACCAGCGACCAGCCTCCTTCGGGTCCGTTCCTGAAATCCCTCCCCGACTATTCTTCATGCTCCAATCCAGATCATTCAAAAACGCGAAATCAATTTGTGATCCGCTAATGAAAAAATCGCAAAATAAGCATACTGTTATATCAATGTTTTCTGGAATCGGAGGTTTGGATGTCGGATTTGAAGGTGGTTTCACTTACCGAAATAAACGATATAAATCTCAAGGATTTAAAATATTAGCAGCTTACGAAAAAGATGCTAACTCAGTTAAAACCTTTCGCCTCAATCATGAAGTAGAAATTTACGAGCACGAGTTGACCATTAATTCGCCATCTAATATGGCCAGTGCCGATGTCTTGATTGGTGGATTTCCTTGCCAAGATTTTTCTTCTTGCGGACCGAAACGAGGACTTACCTCCGAACGAGGACAACTTTATAAGGTAATGACCGAATATATGCGATTGCATCAACCAACAATAGTTGTTGCTGAAAATGTTCCGAATTTAGCTCGAATGCAAAATGGCGAAGTCATCAAAAAAATTACTAAGGATTTCATAAAAGAAGGCTATCGAGTAGAGGTTTGGGATCTCTACGCACCCGATTACGGGGTGCCCCAAAACCGTCGTCGTTTATTCTTCGTATGCGTCCGAAAGGATATTGAAGGCAAGCCTGAAAAGCCTATAGAAACTCACCTTGATAAGCATCATTCCATCAGATGGGCTATCGAAGATTTGGAGTCAGTCTGCGACGAATCCGTTCCAAATCAAAGTCAATACTTCAAGGCTTCCAAAGCGAAGAAGGGCAATGGCCAAGGTGATGAAATTTCTAAAGCCGATAAGCCCGCCTATACTGTAAGGGCAAACGCGAAGTCTCGCGTTCAATTTCACTACTCGCTCGAACGCCGCCTCACGGTAAGAGAGTGTGCCAGAATTCAAACATTTCCCGATTCGTTTGTTTTTCCTCATTCGGCAACAACCAGCATTATGCAGATAGGAAATGCCGTGCCGCCAATGCTTGCATACAAAGTTGGTGAATCAATTCACATGTTTTTAATTGGCCTCAAAAACAAAAAATAAGTTAATATGTCAACAGATACTGAATTAGCACCCAGAATTATTGCCGACTTAAAGACTCATTCGTATTTTGATTTGACTGACAATGGCGCAAAAACTCGTATACGTAATACATTGGCGCAGAAGTATAACGTAGAAGCTGTGTGGATTAAAGATGTAGTCAGCAATGGATATGGCAAACAAGGTCGAAGAATAGATGATGACAAAGTTGCGGAGATATTCGATACGCCTGAAAAGGTAGTCAGTGTAAGAAAGTTAAAAGAGGATCCTGCAGAAGGGTATGTGTCTTTTGAAAATAAAAGTGACGAAGTATATTTTGTTTCATCTGCACCCGCTCAAGTAGGAACGGGAATTATGAAAGCTTTGAATGTAATGAAAGCGGGAAGTTCCAAAGGGCTTGTCATTATTAATAATGGTAATGACGGACCGCTGAGCAATACAGAATTCAGCGAGTTAAAAAGCAATTTAGACAAACTTGGAATTCTAGCCGCGGCGGTTCATAGCGGAGGAATTTCACACAAAATTCAGGTGGTTAAATTGAACGTCTTACCTACAACATTTCAAAAAATTCCACGTTCAAACCTATGCCGACCTCTCCTCGCCAAGCCTTTCCTCATCCTCACAGGTCCGTCAGGCACAGGAAAAACTCGGGGAGCCGTAGAGCTGGCGAAATCGGTCTGTGGTGAGGACCACCATGAGCTGGTCGCCGTCGGAGCCGACTGGACGGACAACCGCCATGTGCTTGGGTATTTGAATCCATTGGAGACCGAGCCGGATGGGGAAAAACGGCCGATTTATGAAACCACGCCTATCTTGGATTTGATTCTTCATGCCAACGCGTTTCCCGAAGAACCGCATGTCCTAATCTTGGACGAGATGAACCTTTCCCATGTGGAACGCTATTTTGCGGATTTCCTCTCGGCAATGGAGTTGGAAGAAAAGAGCGGAGCGTTGAAACTGCATGCGGCAGGAACGGCAGTGACACGGTCGGGCGTGCCGATTTACGGTAAAATTGATTTCCCCTCAAACCTCTTTGTCATCGGCACGGTGAACATCGACGAAACGACTTACATGTTTAGTCCGAAGGTTTTGGACCGGGCGAACGTGATTGAAATCCATGCGGATCGAAACGACATTGAGAATTTCCTGAGAGGGACTGTAAGCGCGGGCGAGAAACCGGAAGCAAAAGACTACAGCGTTTCGTTTTTAGAAGCCTCGCAGGTGATCCAAGCGGCGAAGGAGCATCCGCAAATTCCACGGTTACCTGATCCCGTCCGGCAAGCGGCGGCGGGTCATCTGATGGCGTTGTTCAGTATCATGAAGCGTGGCCGCGGCGAATACGGATTCCGCACGGGCAAGGAAGTGATGGCATACCTACGGACGGCGTATTTCCTTGCCGGACCGGATGAGGCAGGGCGGACGACATGGGCGACGGGTGAGATATGGCATGAGGCACTGGACGCACAGATCTTGCAAAAGATCTTACCGAAGCTGCATGGCAGCCGTTCGCGACTGGCTCCGCTGCTGGGTGCCTTGGCTCAATATTGTGCGACAGGAAGCGAGTCCCAAGCGTTGGAGCACTTTCCCGGCGAGAATGGCGCCCAACCCAAACGTGGCGTGAAGGATTCCTGCGGAACTGAAACTCCGGTTTTCAAACACTCCCATGAAAAGCTGTGCCGGATGATCGACGTGCTGGTTGAGGAGCAGTTCGTGAGTTTCATTTGCTGATTTCTTTGAATCGGATGAACGCCTACTCCGCCATCGCATTCCGGTTGGAGGGCAACGCCTGGTGGGTGTTGTCCACTCCCGGTTGCCCGGAATGGCTGAACCCGGATGATGTGACATTTCCTGAAATTCGCCCCGGACTGAAGGGCCATCATGCCGCGAGCGATGAAATGCGCTCTCCTCCGATCGTTCTCGATGAGACAAGCGATGGCGGGACTTTGATCCGGCTTTTGGAGACGCAGCGTTATGACTGGGATGTCATGGGAGCGGAAAATGTGACGGTAACAAGCTCGCTAGAGTCATTACCGGGTCGCCAATGGAGCGTCCGGCGCATCAAGACACTGACGGGCTCATTCGCCGTGGTGAATCACCTTGGTATGGCGGATTTCAAGCTATCTGCTGGCGGGAAAGAGCACCGATTCGCCTTCGAGATCGTTTCGCGCAAGCTGGATTACCACACGGAGTTCCGTCAAATCACCGAGGACATCGCAGACTTCTGTCAGCAATTACTACTGAACTGGGACGCACCGACCTCTTTGAATTTTGCCATCGATCCAGAGCATGCCGCACGACTGATGCTGGAACAGTTTTTGTTTCTCCGCTCATACCTCCAGCCGGAGCGTTTGGGAGAGATTTTGGAGTCGATCCAACGGCGTCCGAACTCCCGGTTGACTCGCGACGCCCATTGGACGCCCTCGGCATCTGCTGGCTCGCAGGATTGGCTGAGAAATCCGATGGGCATGGCGCGGGACTGGCGCAGGACGGCAAACGGAGTGAAAGCGATCCCGGCGCAAGTGATGGACATTCGCAAGGAGGATTCGATCAATACTGCACCCAATCGTTTCATCAAATTTGCCTTGTCGCAGTTCCGCGACTTATGCCGAGAGGTGGTGGAAAAGCACCCGTCGGCGCTCAGTCTGGTGCATGAGGCGGTGGAGTTGGGTGCCGCTTTGGATGCAGCACTAGCCCGGCCGTTCTTCCGCGAGCTCGGAGCGTTGAACCGCCTTCCGCTGGATAGTCCAACACTTCAAAAACGCGATGGCTATCGTGAGATTTTGCGGGCCTGGCTGCTCACCCAAGCCGCCTCAGTGCTTGCGTGGAATCGGGACGAGGAGAGCTATCACGGACCGACGCGCAACGTGGCGACGCTTTACGAGTATTGGATTTTTCTCCAGCTCCATGAGATTCTCGACGGGATTCCAGAAGTTTCCCGGGATCAGGATAATCCCAAGCCATCGGACGACGCCGAGCAGTTTCTTCAAGTGAAGAACGGCGAGCTGGTCATCAACTTGAAGCGCGGAAAGAAGACCTGCGCGCCGTTTACGATCCGACTGCAGACCGGGATGGTTCTCCGGCTTCACCTCTACTACGAGCGGACCTTTCAACTGCAAGCAGGAGCAACGGATGCCTCCTCTTATTCGCGACAATTCAAGCCGGACTATACATTGGCCATTTTCCCCGAGCGTTTCCCCGATGAGGCAACGGCAGCGAACGATGGAAAAATCGCCTATGTGCATTTTGACGCAAAATACCGGGCAGAGAACATGAAAATGATCTTCGGGGACTTGGCGCAAGACGAGGATCTGGATGCGGAAAAACAGGAAGGCAAAGCGACCTCTACCTACAAGCGGGGCGATCTACTGAAGATGCACACCTACAACGATGCCGTCCGCCAAACCGCGGGTTCTTATGTGCTCTATCCGGGATCTGACACGGAGACGAGACTGAACAAGTTCCACGAAATTGTCCCCGGAGTTGGA
The DNA here is from genome assembly GCA_031430055.1 of Akkermansiaceae bacterium. Lineage (GTDB taxonomy): Bacteria > Verrucomicrobiota > Verrucomicrobiia > Verrucomicrobiales > Akkermansiaceae > Luteolibacter. Next base: position 15,274 of record JANPAU010000012.1, read on the forward strand.
GCATTTGTTTTGAAGCCCGGCAAAGAAGAATGCCGCAC
>JANPAU010000013.1:0-6582 GCA_031430055.1 Akkermansiaceae bacterium
GTTTACACCATCGGCCGCCTGCGCGACCAATCCTCTCTCCTTGGTCCAAACTCACTGCCATTTCCGGTCCACGAAATCAACCGCGGCGGTCAAGCGACCTATCACGGCCCGGGCCAGTTAGTCGGCTATCCGATTCTCGACCTCACCTCACGCGGCAAAGATCTCCACGAGCACCTCCGGAAACTCGAAGACGCGCTCATCCGTGCCTGCCAGCATTTCGGCGTGCAAGCCGGTCGCCGCGATGGCCTCACCGGCGTTTGGGTGGAAAATCGCAAACTCGCCTCCATCGGCGTCGGCGTTAGGAAATGGATTTCCATGCACGGCTTCGCCATCAACATCACCCCAGAAAGTCTACCACCTTTCTTTGCCATCACACCGTGTGGCATCCAAGGCGTTTCCATGAGCTGTTTGGAAAACGAAGCCGGCCGGGAAATCACCGTCGCTGAGGCTGCGGAAGTGATCGCAGCGGAACTGCGTGAGCTATAAAGAGGGTTGATCTCCGGTCAATCCGGGTCGGCCGAAGTCCGCCCCTTCCTGAACGAGGTTCAGTCGGCCCAGCAGCAAAATCACCGGCATAGCCAGAACCGGGGAGATCAGGAAATCCACGGTCGTCTTCCGTGGCGGCTGTCTCGAACTCGTAGGTTGCCCTGGCGCACAAGGACGCAGCCACTGCGTACGCTCGTGTTTTGTAAGCGATCACGAAGTAAACCAGCTATTGACCTTGACGAAATAGGGGAGGGGCGGGCTTGATTGCGCAGATCCAATCCCCGCATGTATTCCCCTAATTTTCCTTCATCCCTCATGCCGCGTGGCGTGGGTCAATTCGCCGCTCTCACTTCACTATCCATCCTCGCGCTCGCAGGTAGCTTGCACGCGCAGGATTTCGAGGGGAAAACGATCACCAACGTGACCATCCGCTACACCGGCGCAAAGACAGTGGATGAGGACCGTCTGCGGAATTTGATGACGACGAAGAGCGGCACGGTGTATCGTGCGGAGAGCTTGGACAACGACATCAAGGCGCTCTATGAATCAGGTCTCGTCGATGATGTGCGTTTCCTTGGGGAGTCCACAGCGAGTGGCGTGACTTTAATCGCGGAGGTCACCACACGGCCGGGACTCGGCGGAGTGGGATTCGTGGGAAATTCGATTTTTTCTGACCAGAAGCTGGCCAAGGAGTCGAAGGTGAAAGCTGGCGGAGCCTTGAGCGACGAGCAGATCCTGGAAGCCCGTCGGAACATCGAGAAATACTATCAGGGCTACGGTTACCCGGACGTGACGGTGACGCACCGCACTCAAGCGACTGGCCAAGCGGGCTTGTCGGATTTGATTTTTGTGATCGACGAGGGGCAGAAGAACGAGGTGCGGAACATCAGTTTCGAGGGAAATACAACTTTCACGGATCTGGAACTCCGCAAGGAAATGAAAGTGAAGCCGAAGGGTTGGTTTTCCTGGTTGACCAAGTCAGGGCGCTTCGAGTCCGACCAACTGGATACCGATTTGGACGCGATTTTGGACTTCTATCGCAGCCGGGGATTTCTCCGTGCCAGTAGCCCGGGAATTAGCCGGGTGCCAGTGGGGGATGGCAGCGTGGATCTCGTGGTCAACATCGTCGAAGGCGAGCGCTACACCGTGGCGGGAGTTGGCTTTGGAAAGATGACTGTTTTTAAATCGGAGGAACTCTATCCGTCACTCACGCTGGTGGGGGATGCCCCTTATTCCTCGAAGAAAATGCGGGCTGACATGACGATGATCCGCAGTTTCTACGGCTCGCGTGGCTATGCGGATGTGCTGGTGGCACCCGATATTCGCGATGCAGGCCCGAACCGGGTCAACATCACTTACAAGGTGACCGAAGGCTCTCGCTTCCGGGTGGGACGCGTAAACATCGCCGGAAATACCAAAACCAAAGACAAGGTGATCCGCCGGGAAATCCCGCTCAAGCCGGGTGATCAGTTCAACTCCGTGGAACTGGAGACGACTAAGACGCGTCTGGAGAATCTCCAATACTTCAGCGAGGTGCAAACCAACGGATCTCCGGGCGGGGCCGGCTACCGAGATGTGAATGTATTGGTGGAAGAAAAAGCAACGGGCTCGGTCGGTGTGGGTGCGGGCTTCAGTTCGATTGATAGCGTGGTGGGATTCCTCACGCTGGAGCAGACGAATTTCGATCTCTTCAACCCATGGAATTTTACCGGCGGAGGTCAACGGTTTAGCATGAATCTGCGGGCCGGTTCCGAGCGTTCCGATTTTAGTGTTTCGCTGGTAGAGCCGTGGTTCATGGATCAGCAACTCGCGCTGGGCGGTGAGCTGTTCTACAAGCAGTCCTCGTATTTCAGCGATTACTACGATCAGACGAACGTCGGTGGTGCAATCTCTCTCAGAAAACCCTTGGGGCCTAAGAGCTCGATTAAAGGCGAATACAAGTTGGAGTTGGTCAATATCGATTCCGAGGTGAACAATAATTCTTACTTCACTCCTGCGGGTTTTCCCGATGGTGATAATTCTGAACTCTCCCAAGACAAAATCGGCGGAGATTTCCTACGCAGCGCGCTCGGGTTCAACTATATTTATGATAGTCGCGATAGTGTGATCCAAGCACGGGGCGGTCACAAGGTGGACTTAGGTATGAACGTGGCCGGCTTAGGGGGTGATGTGGAAACTTTCACGATTTCTGCGCAGGGATCCCAATACTGGAATCTCAAGTGGGATACCATCCTCTCGGTGAACGGAGAAATCGCTGCAGTGGATAGCTTTGGCGATGAAGTGCCGATTTTCGAACGCATGTTCCTCGGTGGTGGGCGCACTCTCCGCGGTTTCGAGTTCCGCAACGTGGGACCTCGTGACTTGGGATATACGGATTCCGTTTACGGTGGAAATTCCCTCGCTTATGCCACGGTCGAATACTCAGTGCCGATCATCGAGTCTGTGCGTGCCGTGGTCTTCTCGGACTCCGGCTTCGTCAATCAGGACAGCTGGGATTTTAACCCAAGTGACCTCTACAGCGATGTGGGTATCGGAATCCGCCTCAAGTTGCCGATCAGTCCGCTGCCACTCGCACTTGACTATGCCATCCCCGTGCAAACTCCCTCAGGAGCTACGGGCGACGAAGCAGACACCGGCGGTCAGTTTAACTTCTCACTGAGTTCGCAGTTCTAACTGCGGTTGGCAGACCTTCCTATCAACTCGATCAGAGAGTTCAACTCACGAATCAGCGCCTTACTGGCCTGTTGTTTGATCTCCACGAAAGGTGCGGTGCTGGAGGGCATTGGACGAGCCGAAAAGCGCGCCATCCCGGCACGACGACGGGGTTAATTCCTCATGCAAGGATGCGATCAATCATCAAACCAAAATTTGAATGAAGGTTCGGAAATGACAAAGAAAATGCCAGTCAGAGATCGTAAATCCTCAGAGGAAGAGCGGCTTGATGTGACGGTCCAGTAAATTACCCGTAACATTTTTTGCGACGACTTGGGAGTTGTCCTTCAGCGCTTGGATATAGGTGTCGCCAAGTTGCGCGGCGATTTTGAACCCAACATGAAGCAACTGGCGGAGATCCGCATTGTAGCCGGGGTTGGTGGGAATGTGGCGGAGCGCATCGGTGAACTGGGTGCTGGTCCAGCCATTTACTTCTGCGGCGGACGGGAGCTTGGCGTCGCGAATGTCGATGACGGTGGCGTAGGGCTCGCAGAGGGCTTCCTTTTTCTCCAGCGCCTTGGCATAAATGGCTTTTGCTAGGACTAGGCCTTCGCCACCCGCTTCCGCGAGTCCGACGATTTCTTCCAGCCAATTTGTCCCGGCGGTCTTGATATGGAGGCCGGCGCCGGTGCGCTGGATTGCTTTCTTGATGTAAGGATAGATCGAAAATTTATCGGAACCGGAGTGAACAGACAGTTTCAGCGTGGCGGGCAGGCCATAGCTCTTTACGGCGTGGGCGATGACGGCGAGGTCGTCGTTGAATTCCTTTTCGAACTGCAACGGATCGCCGACGTAATCGACTCCCTTGTTGAAACGACCGGTGAATTTCGGCGCGATGGTCTGGATCGGAATGCCTTGGTCGGCGATGGCGGCCAAGATGATCAGCATCTCCGGCGGCGTTTGGGGGCTGTCGGTCTCGTCCATGGAAACCTCGGTGACGAAGTTGTCCACGCCGCCCTTGGCTGCGACGATGTGCTGATAGATGGCGGCGGCCTTCTGAGTCGCTTTGAGAAATTGGTTAGCCGTCTTCTCGACGTCTGCCTGGGTGATTTCAAATGGTTGGGCAATGCCTTCGATAGCGACCGTGCCGATGAGTTCGGGGTGCTTGGCGATGAAGGCTGTCACGTCCGCCGGATCGGCTGCTTCACCGATGTCGTCTGCGACATCGAGCGTGAAGAAATCGCAGGGCGCGACGAAGCGGTCCACGGTCGAGAGATTGATGTGGTCGGCATCCAATAGATAGTCTCCTGTCCAGCCGAGATCGGCTACGGCCTTGTCAGCGGCCTGGCGGGTCTGGGTTGGCTCGGAGCCGATGATGTTGTGCTCGCGGTTCGACTTGTTCCAAACCGGGGTAATGTCGATGCCGAGTTTCTTGGCCTCGATGAAGGCGGCGAGTTGGGCATGGGCTCCGTTGGCGAAGCGATCGCCGACGCCGAAGGTGTATTTAGGGCAGATTTTCATAGGAGAAGATTAGTTGACTTCGATGATGGCTTTGATCGCGCCGAGCGCGGGGTCGGTGAATTTCTCGAACTCGGTCGGGACGTCCTCGAACGCGATGCGGTGGGTGATCCAGAGGCCAGTGTTGATTTTACCGTCGCGGATCAACTGGATGATGTGACCGAAATCTGCGGGTAACGCGTTGCGCGAGGCCAGCAAGGTAATTTCACGGCGATGGAATACGGCGGCGTGCGGGAACGTTAGATCTGCGGTGGTGATGCCCACGTAAACGACGCGGCCGGTGAAGGCCGCGTAGTCGAAACAGGTGGACATCGACTTGGGGTTGCCAGTGGCATCGATGACGACATCCGCGAGTTGGCCGCCGGTGATTTCCTCAAGCGCGGTAAGGTGCGAGCCGTCGGGCTGGAAGGCGATGGCGTGTTGAATGCCGAGGTTTTTCTTACAGAAATCCAGGCGGCTTTGGACCATGTCCATGACGATGGTTTTCACCTCCATCAGCTTGAGGAACTCCAAACAGGCGAGGCCGATGGGACCCGCGCCGATGACGAGGACGGTCTCGCCCGGTTGCGGATTGCCGCGTTGCACGGCGTGGTAGCCGATGGCGAGCGTCTCGACGAGGGCGAGTTGGTCGTAGGAAAGATCGTTGCCGGGATGCAGCTTGCGGGCGGGCACGGCGAAGATGCCCTTTCTCAGTCCGCCGTTGTTGTGAACGCCGATGACTTGCACGCCGGGGCAGCAGTTTGGAGCGTCCTTTTGTGAAGTGTGGGACGCGGGATCGTTGACGTAGGGTTCCAGCGAGCACTTGTCGCCGGGCTTCACATTCGTCACATCTTCCGCCACAGCCACGACTTCCAAGCCAAGTTCATGGCCCGGTGTGCGCGGGTAGGCGAAGAAGGGGAATTTCCCAAGATAACAGGAAAGATCAGTCCCGCAGATGCCCATGCGATGAGTGCGGACGAGCGCTTCGCCGGGGCCGGGCGCGAGCGGCTCTGGCAGATCGATGATCGTGATTTCCTTGGGGGCGGTGAATTGGATGGCTTGCATCAGTTGTTTTCGGGTAGGCCTTCGAGGTGGCCGGAGTTTTTAACAGGAGCGAAAATCGCGAGAACCTCAGCGAGCAGTTCGCAGTCGGTGGGTGCCTCCAACCACTCGGCCCACTTGCGGATGTTAGAGGGGTTGGCGGAGCCGGCGATGGTGGTGGCAAGGCCGGGATGTTCGCAGGAAAATTGGAGTGCGAGCTGGGCGATGTCCACGCCGCGGTCGGCGCAGAGTTTGGCGGCGGCGCGGGCGGCGGCTTTGACTTCCTCGGGCTCCTTGAGCCAGTCGGGCAGGGGAGCGTTGGTGAGGAGCCTGGCGGAGAACGGGCCGGCGTTCATCGCGCCGATTCCCTTTGCTTCTAGGCGCGGTAGCAGATCATCGACGAAGGTGGTGTTTTGCAGTGTGTAGCGGTTATAGGAAAGGACGCAGTCGATGTCGTCTTCCACATGATCCAGCACGGTGTTGAAAGTCTTGAGCGGGTAGCAGGAAAATCCGATGGCACGGACTTTCCCCTGTTCCTTCAGTTTCAAAACAGCGGGCAATGTTTCCTCCCAGATCTGTTGGAGCGGCACGAATTCCACGTCGTGCAGCAACAAGACATCGAGATGATCGGTGCCGAGGCGCTGAAGCGAAACATGGAGGGATTCTTCGACACGCTTGGCCGAGAAATCGAAGTGGATGTCCGAGTAGCGGCCGAGTTTGCTTCCTAACAAGTATTTCTCGCGCGGGATTCCTTTCAAGCCGAGGCCGAGCATGATCTCCGACATTCCGCGGCCGTAGAACGGCGAGGTGTCGATGAAGTTCATGCCGAGGTCGATGGCGGTTTTTGTCGAGAGCATCGCCTCGTCGAGCGTGATCGAGCGGAATTCTGCGCCGAGCGAGGAGGCA
>JANPAU010000014.1:0-2605 GCA_031430055.1 Akkermansiaceae bacterium
TGATCGCGACCTATATGGTGGCGATAAAACCTACCTGAATGTGATTCCCTCCAAGAAGTCGTTGAAAAAGGCTCGGGACGCGATTCGCGAGAAAACCGGGAAAAGCAAGTGCTTCAAGCCCACGCCCAAAGTGGTGGAAGAACTCAATATCTTCCTGCGCGGCTGGAGTAACTACTTCGAATACGGCTACCCGAGCAAAGCGTTTCGGGACTTGAGTCACTACACGCGCAAGCGGATGATCACTCACCTCAACCGGCGCAGCCAAAGGAAATACCACCGCCCGAAAGGGATGAGCCACTACCAATATCTACAAGAACTTGGACTTCAGCGCCTATGACGAAATGCTTGCAGGAAAGCCGGATGCGGGAAATCCGCACGTCCGGTTTGACGAGGGGGAGCAACGGGATTGGCGCAAGCCGCCCGTTGCTCTCTACTCTACCGGTTGAAAAACTCTTCCAACTCTCAACACCACCATGTGCGGAATCGTCGGATATATCGGAAATGCGGATGCAGCCACCGTAATCATTAACGGCCTGCGCCGCCTCGAATACCGAGGCTATGACTCGGCGGTGAGTATGCTTTCGAAGACCTTGCTGATATCCACGCGGAAGTTCAACAAGCTGCCGAGTTCCGCTATCGGAATCCGATCCTCGGTAGCCGCGACCTCGTCGTCGCCATCTCCCAGTCCGGCGAAACCGCCGATACGCTTGCCGCAGTTAGAGAAGCGAATCAAAAGGGTGCTTTCGTCATGAGCCTTTGCAATGTCGTCGGCTCCACCATTGCTCGTGAGACGGGTAAGGGAGTCTATCTGCATGCTGGTCCCGAGATTTCCGTGGCTTCCACCAAGGCCTTCACGTGCCAAGTCGCCGTGCTGCTCATGATGGCTCTCAAGCTCGGTCGTGGTCGCCGGTTCTCCCGCGAGGACGGGAGCAAGCTCGCCCGTGAGATCGAGGCCATTCCCGCGCTTGTCGCTAAGGTTATTCTCCAGGACGAGCGCATCGCGAAGATCGCCGAGGACTACGCGAAGAATGAACACGCCTTCTTCATTGGCCGTGGGCCGATGTATCCCGTCGCTTTTGAAGGTGCGCTCAAGCTCAAGGAGATTTCCTATATCCACGCGGAGGGCTACCACGCCGCTGAACTCAAGCACGGCCCCATCGCGCTGTTGGAGAAAGGCACGCCCATCATCGCGCTTGCCGTGGACATTCCCGGCATGGACAAGACGCTTGGAAACATCGAGGAATGTCGCGCCCGGGGTGCTCGGATCCTCGGTATCGTCACCGAAGGCGACCACGAAACGGCGGAGTGTATGGATGACTTCATCACCATTCCGCGCTGCCATCCGCTCGTTGCGACCATCCCCGCCGTCGTCGCTTTGCAGCTATTCGCCTATCACGTCGCTCGCATTCGAGGTTGCGAGATCGACCAGCCGCGCAATCTTGCAAAAAGCGTAACAGTAGAATAACACATGACACACTCCAAATGGCTAATCGGCTATGGTATCTTCCTCTTTCTTTGCGGGCTGGTGGGATATGCTTCAAATCCTGCTGCTGCGGCCACAGCGCTGATGTCAGGATCACTCTTCGGCGGCCTCTCCGTCGCTTGGGGGATTCTCCTAGGCCGAGGGCTAGGTTTCGCGAAGTGGGCCGCGTTGGTTACCTGCTTGTTGCTGTGTGGTGTCTTTGGCTGGCGCTCCACCGTGAGTTGGCAAGCCGTGGCGAGCGGTGCGCCGAAACTCATCGCTGCCAGCTTGATCACGCTCATGTTCATCGGTTCAGCGGCAACCGTCGTGCGATTGCTTGGTGGTAAGGGACGCCCGTGAATGGGGGAAATGAGAAGAAGGGGAATCATGATTCCCATAAACTCCATTCTTCCCATCTACCGCGAGGCGATGATCTCGACGGTGAACCCCTTCAAATACCCCGTCTCAGGAATCGAGATTAAGATCGGGTGATCCGCGCGCTGGGCGTGGTTCATCACGAGTCTAGCGGATTTTTTTGCATCCACCGAGGCGTCCACGAGGTTTTGCATGAAGAGTTCGCGGGACGCGTGGTAAGAGCAGCAGAAACTGGAGAGTAGTCCGCCTTTATCGAGCAGCTTGAGCGAGCGCAGGTGGATTTCCTTATAACCGCGCATGGCGTCCATGAGAGTGGCCTTGTTGCGGGTGAAACTCGGGGGATCGAGGATGATCATGTCGTAGTCCGGCTTGGCGTGCTTGAGGAAATCGAAGACGTTGTGCTCGAGGACTTCGATTTCGAGGTTGTTGAGGGTGGCGTTTTTTCTAGCAGCGGCGCAGGCGCTGGCGGAGACATCGACAGCGGTGACGTGGGCGGCACCGGCTTTGGCGCAGGCGAGGGCGAAGCCACCTTGGTTGGTGAAGCAGTCGAGCACGCGCTTCCCTTTCGCCAGGGCGGCGACCTCGGCGTGGGCTTGCAGTTGGTCCAGATAGAGCCCGGTCTTCTGGCCGTCGAAGAGGTCGATCTCGAAAATCAGACCGTTTGCATTTACTTGGAATGGGCCGGGGTTTTCGCCGTGGAGCATACTGATACCAGGCTCCATGCCCTCGGCCTTGCGGTAGGGCGAGTCATTCCGGAGGACGATGGAT
>JANPAU010000015.1:0-2696 GCA_031430055.1 Akkermansiaceae bacterium
AACTGAATCCGGTTAAAGGAGAGATCAAAAGTCTGAGCCACCGAGGAAACCAGCAAGGTCTTCGCCAGTCCTGGAACGCCCATCAGCAGGGCATGGCCACGGGCGAAAAGACAAATGGCGAGCTGTTCGATGACCAATTCCTGGCCAACAATCGCTTTTCCGAGCTCGGCACGAAAGGCTTGGTAGGTTTTTCCGAGTTCATCGATGGCGGCGACGTCATCGGGCGGGAGTTGGTTGTTAAAATCGTGGGAAGATTCCATGGGTGATAGGTAAGTGCTGGTAAAACTAAGTTTCACCAAGGGTTTGTCCAGTAGGGATCTTACGGAGTTCCCACTAGCAGGTAAAAATGGTGTCCATCAACACCCACGCGTGAACCCGCCAACCGTGGCATTCGCATACCTTGCCCAAGCGAAACAGGAATCCTTTCCGGTCCTCATCACTCTCAAAGACCACCTTCCCGCCATCCCTGCTGGCCATCAAGTGGTAAATTACATTCGGATATTACTACCGAATCACGCGAGGCATGGCTGGTGAAGAATAAAATGCTCACTTTAGATAAGTAAATTTTCTATAACTGCTCGGGTCCAGAAATCGCATCCATCAGAAATGCATTGGCGAAGAAATTGGATGGGAGCCGAAAGGTGCCGAGAAGTGCAGATGCAGGCCTGACCCCATTTACGTTTACACAACTTTTACGAAACTATTGCATGGCGTTCACTCACGGGTGTCGGCAGGGTGGCAGGATCACGCCGCTATGAAACAAAACACATCCAACCGTCGCCCAGCCTTGCTGGCCTTATTGTCCATCACCTTCGCGACTTGCTCGGCTCTGGCGCAGAAGCCGGAATCGCCAAGTCCCACCGTCGATATCGAAAAATCAGACCCGTTCCTGAAGTCCACGACTGATGCCGCGTCAAGTTCCACCACAGAGACGTCTGTGGAAATGCTCAACGCCCAAGCTCAAGTCCTCTTCGCCCGCGGTGAAACCGAAAAGGCGATCCAACTCCAGAACGAGGCCGTTGCAAAGGCAGAGAAGACCCTCGCCAAGAGTCTCGAGAACCTTGCCAAATACCAAGGACGGCCGGGCATCAATGAACCCATCGCGCGCAAACTGCGTGAGATCATCATTCCGAACGTTAGTTTTGGAGATACTCCACTTGAAGTAGCTGTGCATTTCCTTCAAGGTCGTTCCAAAGAGTTGGATCCAGAAAAAAAGGGGGTGAATATCTTGGTGGCTCCCTTGCGAGGGGGCATCCCGTCAGACTCATCTGCTGAGGAGATTTCAGACGAAAAAAATAAAGGTCCGCTTGTGGGGGAGCTTTTCCTCACGGATGTGCCGCTTGGCGAGGTGCTCAAGCTTGTTTGCGAATCCACCGGGACACGCTTCGAAATCGACGGCCAAGTTATAAAAGTCGTGAAAAACACGCCTTGAAACACGGTGAGGAACACAACCGCCGTAGGTATCCCATGCACGCTCCGAGTCCACGAAAGACGCTGCTGCTGCTATGGGGAACTGCGGCGGTGATTCTGATAGGCGGTTCGATGTTGGCTCGTCAGGAGCGACAGGTCCGCTCGGATCGGGACCGGGTACCCCTGCGTGAATTCGCAGCCGAGGCCCAGTCCCGGCTCCAGCGACTCGAGGATCTTTACCAAGATCATCTGGTGCAGCTCGGGCGGGAATTGGTTCCTAAAGCGCTGGAGGCCGGGCGTGCCGCTGATGAAATCAGCGGTATCCTGCAAGTTTCTCTGCTGCCATCGAGTGCCAGTGGTGTCCGGCCCTTTCACACCGTCATCAACGCATCTGCAAATGGACCTGTGCCCCTGCCCGTTTTTTCCGTCGGTCCTGATCATCGAGATGCCGCAGAAGCTGTGGTTCTGCTCGACGAATCCCGTCTTTTCAGTCGCTACAGCGGCTGGATCGACGAACTCGGAAAACCGCTGATGTTCTCCGTCAGGCGAAATGACACTGAGGTCGCGATCATCACCGTTTCTCGCCCCTTAGTCGCCAGATCCATCGCAAACTGGCTGCGCGCATGGGCGGCGACGTCTTTCGAGACCGTCCGGATCAGCGGTGGCCCGGATCAATTGCGGGCCGGCGGCGAAATCCTTGCTGAAGTAGGTAATCCTGCATCGGACCAACCCGACCTACTATTACCACTACGCAGTCGCTTCGGTAATTTGGAACTCGCTTCATGGGACAAACGAAAGACACAAATCCACTATCATTTCGCAACGCTTGCCATTTCTGCCACGCTGGCCACCGTCATCGCTGTGCTGGGCGTGGTAATTTTTCTCACCCAGCAGCGGGAGGGCGTCATCGCCGCGCGGCGCGTGTCATTCGTCAACCGGGTTTCCCACGAACTGCGAACTCCACTGACTAATATTTTGCTCAACATCGATCTCGCCACCGACCTCGCAGAAGATGAGCCGGAAGAATCGAAGCTCCGCCTCGAATTGGTCCGCGTTGAGGCCCACCGCCTTGGCCGGATGATTGAGAATGTCCTCACTTTCTCGCGCACCGAGGAAGGAAAAATGGAGGTCAGGGCGACTCACTGCATCCCAGCCGAGATCGTCACCGCTGTCATCGTTTCGTTTCGTGCCAGCTTCGAACGCCGCGGATTGAGGATTGAGCGCACCGACGAGAATGCGACTGCACCCTGCATTTGTGATGCCGATGCCCTGACGCAGATCCTCGG
>JANPAU010000016.1:0-9009 GCA_031430055.1 Akkermansiaceae bacterium
CGGCAAGGAAATCGACACCGCCGTGGCCGCCGTGCAAGTGGCGGCGCTGGGTGGAAAGGTGAAACTGGACGGGAAAACCGGGGCGCTGACGATCATCGTGCCGCTCGACAAGCTGGAAGCCGAGTCTCTAGCAAGTTGCGCGAACACGCTGGAAGCCCGCGCGAAAATCTATGAAGCGGTGGAAGCCGTGCGTGATGCGGAGCGGGCCTTCGGGCCGGCCCTCCAACAGCAGCCGTCGCCCTATCAGCTCCAGCAGAATTTCATCGTGCCGCTGCTCTGCGTGGAGGAAGACGGAGATTTATTTGTTTTCGAGAGCACCTTCCTACTCGAACACCCATGGCGCCTCGGCCAGAAGGACGCCACACTTTCCGAGAACTACAACCCGCTCAAACGCCCGACCGGGAAAGCCGGTATCGTGGATGTGAACGCCGCGAACCAGGTGATGGCAGGCCTGATGGCGATGGAGCAAGGCGAGGATTTCGTCGGCACGCTGCATCAGCAGGTGATGGAACTCGGCGGGTCGAGCGATTGGAGCGTCGAGATGCTCGTCGGCTGGCTGGATCGGCGAATCGATCACGCGGACATTCCGGCAGGCGAGGCGGCGGTATTTCTCCGAAAAGCGATCTTGGGCTTGATGACGGCGTTCAGCATTCAAGATGCAAGCACGCTGGCGCTGGACCGCTATCGGTTGCGGGATCAGATCGAACGCCGGATCCAACGGCACCGCGAACTGGAGCGGAAAAACGCGTTCACCGGCTGGTTGTTGCCGGAGTCGTCACTCGTCGTCACCGATACGAAGACGATAAATTTCGTGACGATGAGCTACGAGCCGGGCTGGAACTACGAGGGCGGATTCCAATTCAAGAAACACTACTTCGGCCCCAAGCCCGGTGAGCTGAAGGAGAAGCGGGCGGACGGTAAGCTGACCGAGGAATTCCGCTGTGCCCAATTCCTCGACGAGTTGGCCGAGGTGAAATTCTGGGTGCGGAATCTTTCCCGCCGGACCACGTCATTCCGGCTCCAGACGGCGACCGACTGGTTCTATCCAGATTTCATCTGCCTGCTCCACGACGGCCGCGTGCTGGCGGTGGAATACAAGGGAAGCCATCTCTCGGGCGGTGAGGACTCCGGCGAGAAGCGTGCCGTCGGCGAGGTCTGGGAATCGCGGAGCAAGGGCAAGTGCCTCTTCATCATGCCGGACGGCGCGGATTTCGCTGCCATCAAGAGGAAGGTTTCGGGCGAGGATTTTTAGTTTGAGCGGTGGATCTTCCGCAGTGTAGTCTGCCGATGAAATTTATGCCTAAGCGGACTTCACAAATCACTAAATCTCTCAAGAAGCTCGGAGATATTCAGGTCGCTGAGTGGGATTTCATGGGGCTTTTGAACACCGAAATCAAGGAACTCGAGATTGCCCACTCGTTAAGGAGACTGGGGAAAATCCAAGTGATGGAATGGGACTTCCGGACGGTCATCCCCACCGTGAAAAAAGTGGCTAACACGGAAGTCGATGTCATCGACCTCGTTAAGCGGACGGCGCATTACAAGGTGATGGATTGGGATTTTCGAACTGTATCACCAATCAATGTAAAGCCGGTGCCGCAGGAAGAAGCGATCCAACAACCGGAGATGCAGGCGATCACCCAAAAACTCAAAAACTTCCTTCAATACGTGGTTGTAAATTTGATCGATGAGCCGAATCACGCTCAAATCAAAGTTTGCGAAATGGGAGCGAGTGGGCTGCGTTTCAAGGTGATTTTAGTGAAGAAGGATCTTGCGATGCTGATCGGTCGGGAGGGTTTCACGGCCTCGGCGATCCGTAATGTTTTGAAGGCGACTGCTGAGATGCATGGGGTGCAGGCCTTGTTGCAAATCCACTCGCACGAGGATGAGGCGGCACAGATCGCGAAGGAAGCGCGACTGCGCGCGTAAGGAAGTTGATTGCCGAGGTTGTCTTCCCCAGTGCGTCGGCTAGGTTTTTGGGATGGAAATTGAAGATCTTTCTGCTAACTCGCCGATGGGCGTGATTCTCGAAATACTGCCTGGAGCAAAGCGTGCGATTTTTGCGCGTTACCACCTTGGGGGGTGCCAAAGCTGTGCTTTTTCTAACGAAGAGACTCTGGCAGAGCTCTGCGTTCGCTCGGAGATTCCGGTGGACGAGGTGCTTGAACATTTGCTCGCCAGTCATGTCCATGACTCCGCGATGTGGATGAATCCTGCAGCGGCGCAAGAAGAGATTTCCTCCATACGACTGATCGACTTACGGACGCGGGAAGAGCACGAGGCGGTGGTGATTCCGGGATCGGAATTTTTCACTCAAGAACTCCAACAACAGCTGTTCGCGGGTGATCCGAAGACCCGGATTCTGCTCTATGATCACAGCGGGCAGAACGTGCTCGACCAAGTCGCGTGGTTCCGTGGTCATGGGCTGCACGAAACTTATGGGCTGCGCGGTGGGATTGACGCGTGGAGCCTGGAAGTCGATCAGTCCATCCCGCGCTATCGCATCGAGATGGACTGAGGTGATACAGGCATTCTTGCCTGCATTTTCGGTGCGATGGGTGAAGAACAGGCAGTAATGCCTGTGTCACTTTACTTGTGAAGGATCTTAGTGACCTTCGGCGCGCGGAGGCGGTGTGGCTCTGGTAGATTCGAGCCGAGCAGCGGACGGCAGTAGTTCATAAAATCATCGGTCACGCCGTTGCCCGCCGCGTTGATGAAGTTGTCCGGCATGTGGCGGGTTTTCCCGGCGACTTTACGAATATCTACCAGTTCGTAATCGACGCTGTAGTTGAGCACGGGACGCTTGATGACTACGGAACCGTCCACGTTGTCCCACATCGCATATTGCACGGCCTTTTCGCCGACTTCGCGTGATTCGCGGGCGTCGCGGTCGGACTGGATACCCATGAATGAACGCTGCAAATAGCCGAAGGTGTCGGAACGCACGCGTTTGATGCCAAGTCCTTTGCGGATTTCGTTAGAAAGCAAATCGCCTAGGGCACCGGTCCCTGATAGCTGGACGTTGCCGTGGGAATCACGCTCCTCGACACCAAGCAACTTGACGATCATCGCAGTGCCGTCTGGATCGGAAATACCCTCAGAAACAGCGATCGTGCAAAGGCCGTGCTTTTGATAGACACGGTCCACGTCGGCGAGGAAGTTCTCCATAATGAAATGGCGCTCCGGCACGTAAATCAGATGTGGGCCATCATCGAAATATTTCTGCGCCAGCGAGGAGGCGGCGGTGAGGAAGCCGGCGTGGCGGCCCATCACGACGCCGATGTAAACGCCTTGCAGCGCGCGATTGTCGAGGTTCACCCCGGAGAACGCCTGAGCCACGAAACGCGCCGCAGAACCGAAGCCCGGGCAATGGTCGTTTTCCTCAAGATCGTTGTCGATTGTCTTTGGAATGTGAATCGCTCGCAGCTCGTAGTTCGCCTCCTTTGCCTGCTCGTTGACGATGCGGACGGTGTCCGACGAATCATTGCCGCCGACGTAGAAAAAGTAACGGATGTCGTGCGCTTGCATGACCTTGAACATCCGGGCGCAGTATTCTTCATCCGGTTTGTCGCGAGTGGAGAGTAGTCCGGACGATGGTGTTCCAGCGACTTGCTCAAGGTTGTGAGTGGTCTCGCGGGTGAGATCGAGGAAGTTCTCCTCGACGATCCCACGCACGCCGTGAACTGCACCATAAATGGAAGTCACTTGGCTAAATTTACGGGCCTCAAGGGCGACACCTACGATACTTTGGTTGATTACGGGAGTGGGGCCACCACCCTGTGCGACGAGGACTTTTCCTTCTAGACGATTGCTCATGGGGCGGCGAGAATTGATGAAACTCTCCGAGATGCAAGTCCGGAAACCTGACTTTAATGCGACATCGCGCGGTAAATGATCACGCCGCAGCAATCGGATAGGTTGATGGATACCAACCTTTGGGAAGAGAGTGAGAAGGGTGCCGTATTAGGGAATGAACGCGGCAACCGGTGATCGCCGCTAGGCGGGGGCTCCGATGGCTCCGGGAATCGGGCCGGAGCCTTCCGGGCGGTCCTCCTCGCTCGCTTTCGCCACGGGCTTCTTCTTGAGTTCATCCGGAACCGGAGGTGGCTTTGGAGCTGTCGGTGGATTGCGCATTTCGCCGTGTTCGATGATGTCCTTGAGGTGGACGGCATCGAGGGTTTCGAATTCGAGAAGTGCCTTGGCGATGAGTTCAACCTTGTCGCGGCCCTCGTTGAGCACGCGGGTGGCGATGTCGTAGGCGTCGTCGATGAAACGTTTAATTTCCTCGTCGATGATCTGAGCGGTGCTCTCGCTGTAGTTGGTACGGCGGCCACCCATGTCGCCACGACCGAGGAAGACAGGGCCGTCACCTTCGCCGTATTCGACCATGCCGAGTTTGTCACTCATGCCCCATTCGCATACCATGTGGCGGGCGAGCGAGGTGGCTTGGCGGATATCGCCGGAAGCGCCGTTTGACACGTCATCGCTGTGGAAGCCCTCCGCGATGCGACCGCCCATGGTGACGATGAGGTTGGCCAGGGCTTCTTTCTTCTGGGTGGAGTATTTGTCGCCGTCTGGCAGATACATCGTTGCGCCGAGATAGGGGCCGCGGGGGATGATGGTGACTTTGTGCAGCGGGTTGGTATCGGGCAGCACCATGTTGAGGTAGGCGTGGCCGGCTTCGTGCCAGGCGGTGCCGGTTTTTTCCTTGTCGGACATGGCAAGGCTGCGGCGCTCACGGCCCCAGCGGACTTTGTCGCGGGCTTCTTCCATTTCGTCGAGGGTGACGGCGGAAAGTCCTCGGCGGGCGGCGAGTAGGGCGGATTCGTTGATGAGGTTGGCGAGCTCAGCACCGGAGAAACCGGGGGTGCCACGGGCGATTTTCGAGAGATCGACGCCAGCTGCGAGTTTGATTTTCTTAACGTGGACGCGGAGGATTTCTTCACGTCCATTGACGTCTGGAAGGGAAATGGTGACTTGGCGGTCGAAACGACCGGGCCGGAGGAGGGCGGGGTCGAGCACGTCCGGGCGGTTGGTGGCGGCGATGATGATGACGCCTTCTTGTGTGTCGAAGCCGTCCATCTCGACGAGGAGTTGGTTGAGCGTTTGCTCGCGCTCATCGTGTCCGCCGCCCATGCCGTGGCCGCGATGACGTCCGACGGCATCGATTTCATCGATGAAAATGAGGCAAGGTGCGTGTTTGCGGCCTTGCTCGAACATGTCGCGGACGCGGGATGCGCCGACGCCGACGAACATTTCGACGAAGTCTGAGCCGGAGATGGAGAAGAACGGGACATCTGCTTCACCGGCGATGGCGCGGGCGAGCAGGGTTTTGCCGGTGCCGGGTGAGCCGACCATCAACACGCCTTTGGGGATTGAGCCGCCGAGTTTTTGGAATTTCCGGGGATCACGGAGGAAATCGACGATTTCAAAGAGCTCTTCCTTGGCTTCTTGGATGCCGGCGACGTCTTTGAAGGTGACTTTGTTACGATCCATCGTGAGCAGGCGGGCCTTGCTTTTGCCGAAAGACATCGCACCGCGGCCGGCGGATTTCATTTGCTGGCGGAAAAGAAAAAACAAGACGCCGAAGATGAGTAAAATGGGCAGGAAGGTGAATAGGGCGCTGCTGAGGTAGTCTTTGCTGCGCTCGTAGATGGCGTTGTTATCCCGGACGAGTTTTTCGAGGTCTCCGCCTTGGATGGCGGTGGAGACTGGAACGGTGAAGGCGACGGCGGGGAGAGGTTTTCCTGCGGGGTCGAGTTGGGGAACCGGAGGGGCAGCGATTTTCCGAGTGCCGACGATTACGGCGTTATCCGAGCCGGCGAAGGTGAGAATCCGGAGTGAGTTACCCGGGTCTTTCGGATCGACGAGTTTTAAGGCGATGGACTGACGGAGTTCTGGGAGCGAGAGGGTTTCCACATCACTTTCCAGCGGTTGCTCGGTGGCATTGCTCACGGGTTGGATTCGAATGTCGTTGCCGAGCAAGCCGTTGATTTCATCGCGTTGGAGCGCGAAATTGACGGGGACGCGGAAGTCTTTCTTGGGCGCGTCCGACTTGGGCGCTTGGAGTTCTGGAGTGACCCAGCCGGTGATGGAGGCGTCGTAGGAGGCATCGGTGGTGATGACTTTGAGCGCTTGCTTGGGGTTATCCACGACGATGCGGCCTTGATCCCAAGCTTGGCGGAACTGGGAGTAGGTCATGGGGATGACCGCTTTGTTGGAGTTGGTTAAAAAGGCCGCTCCGAGAATCACCGTTGCTACGCTGAGGAGGCCGAGAAGGCGCCAATTGAAGCCATTGGGCTCACCTGGGGAGCGATTCGGGTTGTTTGAGGGCGGTGTTGAATTCGGTGAGTCAGACATGATGGGCGGGAAAAGACGAAGCAGAAGGTGGGCGAAGCCTGAAGAGATGCGCAGAGCTGCGTAACTGGATGTCGTGCAGGCGTGAGTGATGATACCTTAAAGGAGGGAAAAGCAAACCCCTATTTTGGACGAGCCTTGCGGGCAGGCACGAGGTCTGCCAAGAAAGCCCAAGTGGAATCACCTGTGCCTCAAAAAGATCTGTCCGAACTCACGCCGAAGCGGCTGCGTTGGTTGCGCAAGTTGCGCTGGTTGCAGTTGATTCCAGGGGTAGGGCGATTGCGGGCTCTACGACCGGGAGCGGATGCCCATGTGGGGGTCTTGGTGGACGCATTTGCGGCATTTGCGACGCTTGATGACGAACTGAGTTCGCTCGAAGCGGATTTAATTTTGGACATGTTGCGCAGTGCCTTTCCTGAAGTGGATCACGGCTGGCTGGGGCGGCGTTTGCAGCGGGCGGTGAGGAGTCCTCAGCCTTTGCAGGGCTTAGCAATCGAGCTGAAAGACAGTTTCGATGACCAAGGGAAACTGGCCTTGGGCCTGCAACTTTTCACTCTGGTCGATGCCGCAGGACGCTCAGAGCGAAACCGCACGAGCTTTGAAATTTTCATGCGCCGCCTCGGTCGCCCTGACTACGGAACGGCAATTCTGCGGGAAATGCGAGGCGATGCCGGCAGCACCTCCGACGAAGAATTACCGTTCGAACGGCTCATTTTCGGGCGGGATGAGGCGGATGTTTTGTTGCCCCCGGCGGCGATCGACCATGAATTCCGGGTTTATCGTGCGGGAGATTTAATTTTAGTGCGCAACACCGGGATTTCCCCGCTCTGGATTCGCGGACGTTCGGTGGAAACCGGGTCGTTCTTGAGAATGCGCGAGCGCCAGCCTCTGGTCGTGCCGGGGTGGACCTTGAGTTATGAAGATTTGATGTTCTTCCTCGATGTCAAACGGACGGGTAACTCACCCTCACTTTATCTGGGCCAAGGAGAAACGGGACTCAATGCCGAGCGGACTCGCAGCCGCCAGAGTGCCCTGAGGGTGCGCTTCGGACTGGTAGCAGAAATTGAGGCACTGCGGGATACTGACCTGCACGCCGGGAGCCGCGGCCCCCTGATGAAGGGGGATGTGGTGACTTGCCGAAATCACGAACGACTGGGCGACGCCTCGGGATTCAGCCTTTCGATCAACGAACTCCGGCGTAAGGCGACTCAAAAAGCCCGGCGCTTCCGCTTGGCCGGAGATCGTCAGGAATATTTGGTTTCAAACGATGCGGCTGCGCTTTCATCGGGCGACTTGCTGCTGGGTCCGAAATTGTCGCCCAAGGCAGTGCTCTTCATTCGTTACGATGCGGAGCGGGCGGAAGGAGAACTCGTCATCCGAGAGAGTCACGGGCCTATTCTCGTCGATGGTATCCCCGTGCGACAGACCGCGACGCTGCGTGATGGATCACTGATCCGACTCTCCGGCAGTCAATCGGTCCGTTGTCGCTTCAGCGAAGGATTTCTGGATGAAGAGCGAACCTTGATTGAGTCACTCCAAGTGGAGGATTTGATTCACGACTTCGGGCCAGATGCCCGGGCGCTCGATCATATCAATTTCAAGGTAAAGCGAGGGGAAATGCTCTGCATCATCGGTCCCAGCGGCAGTGGCAAAAGCACTTTGCTCGCGGTGCTTTCCGGCCAACGTGAGCCGACTCGCGGCAAGGTAAAGCTGAATGGAATCGATCTATACGAACGCCGCGAGCACCTCGTGCCATTCATCGCGCACATGCCGCAGGAAGAGGCGCTCAATCCCCAACTCACCGTGCGTGAGCACTTGCGCCATGCCGTGACGATTCGCCGGCCAGCACTCTCCCTCGCGGAGCATGAACGGCGGGTTGATAGTATGTTAGCTGAGCTCGGGCTGCAGTCGATCGCCCGGCGGCGGGTTGGCTCGCCGGGCGAGAAGACCATTTCCGGAGGCGAGCGCAGTCGCTTGAATCTGGGGGTGGATCTGGGGAGCAGAGCAGAGGTTTTCCTTTTCGACGAGCCGATATCCGGCCTCTCCTCAAAGGATTCCGAGCATGTTGCAGAGACCCTGCGCTCTCTGGCACGGGAGAAAATTGTCATCGCTTCCCTGCATCGTCCGGGTGCCCCGGTATTGCGATTGTTCGACAAGGTTCTGTTACTTGATAGTGGAGGGCGCTTGGCCTACTTCGGCACTCCGGCTGAAATGGTCGGATACTTCAGAGACGCGTGTGAAGAACTCGCGATTTCCCATCCTTCTGTTACCGCCAAGTCGCCGCTTGGCGCGGACTTTGTGTTTGATGTGCTAGAAACACCTTTAAGTTCGATCGGCGGCGGCTCGAATACAGGGGCAGCCCGGAGATTCCCCTCATCGTTCTGGCAAGAGCGCTTTGAAAGCGTGGATCTCATGCAGTCCTTGCAACTCGGCGGCAGTCCCGCGTCGAAACTCGGCGAGTTCTCCGAGGGCGACCGCCTGCCGGTGCCACCGAGACCCGCGAGGCGATTTCGCGCGGTGCTGGCCATCTTTGCGACGCACTTTTTGCGTTCCTTGTTTTCGAAATTGAGAAACCGAGGGACGATCTACAGCACCTTTCTCGAGGCTCCTCTGTTAGCAATATTGATCGCCATCACTTTGCGGTCCTCGCCG
>JANPAU010000017.1:0-2391 GCA_031430055.1 Akkermansiaceae bacterium
GAAATCGGAGACGGTGAGGAAGCGGAGTTTCCGGCGAAGGAAATTTTTCTCGCTGGTCTCGATGTCGAACTCGCGGACGAGGCTCTCCACGGTGATCAAATCAATCGGTCGCCCGAGCGCGACGATGCGATTCGTCCGCGGATCAGGGATGATTTGGACCGGGGTGTCCTCGCCACCACCGCCGCCACCTGCGGCGGCTTGACCGCCGACTTGGGGGATGCCGCCTGGGACCGCAGCGGGGGCGGACTCGATGCGCTGAATGCCTGCGGTTTTCTGGGTGGACGCTTGGGCGGTGAGAAGCGTGGTGAGGGTATCGGCAAGTTCGGTGACGTCCGAGTATTTGACCTTGATGAAACGGGTGCCTTGCACGGAGCCCGGTTTATCGATCTCGGATTTGAGGTCGATGAGGCGGCGAATGAGCGAGGTGTTTTCGGTGATGACAATGGCGGAGGCGTTTGGCACGGCGGCGATGGAGCCGAAATCACCCATTTTGCCGACGATTTGAGTGAAGGTATTCACCGCTTCGGCAGGCTTGATGTAATTTAGCGTCATGACGTAGGAAATGACCGCATCGCCGGCAGGGAGGACGCTGTTTTCATTGAAGACGGCGCCGTTTTCGTTGAAGACGCCGAGACCACGGCTTTTCGGACCAGGGCCTGATGTCGCGAGCGTTAGGATTTCCAAAGTGGGATCTTCCGCATCCGGCACGAAGATGAAGTTTTCAAGGGTCGCGGCTTTTCTCAAGAGTTCTGCCGCTTGAGCGAAAGTGAGCGGGTCCTGTGGGGTAGCCTCTTGGACGAAGGAGAACTCGGCGATGGCGGCGGCGGCGGAGGGGATTACGCGGTGGCCGGTGTATTTCCGATAGAGGCCGGCGAGGGCGCTACCAGTGAGCTTGGGCTCGTTGATGTCGGCGATGATTTTGGTATCACCCAAGGGCAAGCCTACAGGCTGGGCAGGAGCGCCTGCCGGGACGGCGGGTTCGGCTCCGGGAATCGGGACGCCCGGTGGTTGCGGCACCAAGGGAGGAATCGGGACGCCCGCAGGAGCGGTAGGAGGCGCGGGCACCGGGTTGGCTTCCTGACCGGATGCGGAAACGAGACCGAAGAGCAGGAAGGCGATGGAACGATGGAAAGTCATGGAAACGTGCGGATGTCAGATTGGAGAATTAGTTGCTACGGCGGGAAGGGCGCTGCTGTTGCTGTTGAGCTTGAGTGGTGGGCTGCACTTGAGCTCCTGCCTGAGGTGCTGGCGGCGGGACGACTCGTGGGCGAGGCTGGCGCATGGGTTGGCCGGAGGCGTCGACTTGCACTTGCGGCGGCTGGCCGGGCTGGGGCGCTTGCCCGGGCTGGGGTGGCGCGGCCTTGGGGGCAGCGGCGAGCGTGAGGAGCTTCGTATCAAAAGCCACTGTGCCAGTCATCGATCCCGAGTTCATCCGGACGGTGGTGCCGAGTGGATCGCCCGCCTTGCGGAGGACTTCGAGGACCTTAAAGCCGTCTTTCACGGGCTTGTCAGAATCCACGGTGATGCGCTCTTCGGGCTTTTTCTTGTTGATCAGCGTCACCCGATAGCCGGTGCCCCCGATGGGTGAGACGCCGATGAGTGCGTAGTCATCGAGCGGGTTCGGCGCATCGGGAGAATCCGGTGGAGGCGGCTTGGAGGTGAAGGGTGAATTCGACCATAAGCTAGAATAACGACTGAGCGGCGCTTTTTTCGGCAAGTCTGCGAGGGCCACGCCGGTGAGGGCGAGCAGCAAGAGGGCGGGATGCGAGATCGTGGACTTCATGGCAGCAGGTTAGAGGACAAGTGGGACGAACCATTGCGCGATGGTAGCCGTGCAATCGAGCTTGGTGTCGTCTGGATTGTTAGGAACAAAGCGGATTTGCGTGGCACCGCGCAATTGGTCCGGGACGTTGAGCTTGTCGAACCAGCGGTAAATCGCCTCGTCGGTGCCGCTGACGGTGATTTGGAATTGCGCGCGGTGGTAGTGTTTTCCCACGGCTTCATCGGTCGGCAGCAGCTTCTGATTCTTGATGGTGAGGCCGGCCGCTTTGGCCTCGCGCTCGACGAGTTGTTGAAGAGCGGTCTGGACGTCTTGGCTGGCTTGCGGCGCAGGTTCATGCGCTGCGAGCCATTCCATTTGATCGAGGACTTGCTCGCGGCTCGCTTGGAAGGTCTCGGCAACGGTGAGTTTTTGCTGGGCTTGGGCACGCTCGTTGTTGACTTGTTGGCGCTTGCTGGTGGCGAAATTAAAAACCAGGAAATTCAGGATCACGAAGCCCGCGAGGGCAAAGAAGAGGATGAGCTTTTTTTCGCGGACGGACATGGATGAGAGAATAAAAAGGAGGAAATCGACGGTCGGGAAGGGACTGTTATCCGTTTAATGCCGCGATG
>JANPAU010000018.1:0-18308 GCA_031430055.1 Akkermansiaceae bacterium
CGGTAAACTCGGATTCCCCGGCGATACTACGCCTGAATTGCTCGAGTCCGTGCTGCCGTAACTCAAGTGGAACCGCCACCGTGTCTGCAAGGGTATCACTCGCTCGTGCCAGTAAATAACCTAGACTCGCCGCGCCGCGCATTGGCTTTGGGAGTAAGCGCAAGGTCAGGTAAAATGAGCGCGAAACCCCCTTGAGCACTTGTTTTCCGAAGTCATCGATCATCAAGCACAAGGAAGATCGCCTCGGTAGAAATGTCAATCCACCAGGGTCTCAGCGGACCTAACTTCAGGTGCAATTTGGGAGCACCTAGCCGCAAGCCTCATGATTTCTGGGCTTCTTTCGCCGTCGCTTAACTCTACCGATTGGAAATTAGAGCGGTCGTATCTTCCCGCATAATCCTAGCTCGACCTTTCTTTTTGGAAAATGTATGAAAAAGCCACTATGACGGATCAGGAACCTAACACCAACGAGCAGCCTTCCCCGGAACCGCCAGCCAAGCACGTCATTCCACCACCTGATTTGACGAAACGGCCGCCTCCACCACCGTCTCCATTGGATCAGTTGCCGAGATCCTCGCCGCCACCTTCAGCCTCGACGGGAGAACCTTCAGCGCGGGTGAAATTGCGTAAAGCCGGTGATCCCGTCAATCTGGCTGAAGACGAGCCAAGGGGACCGCAGATTGCGCCGTTCAACCCACGGGTGGTAGCTGCGCTCATCGACTTAGGCGTCAGCATCGGGGTGACGCTTGGCTTGTTCTGGCTACTACCTGATTTCGCAGATTGGCTCGCGCAACTGACTGGCATAGCCTATTTCGTGACTCGCGATTCACTGTCTTTTCTTGGAGCGCAGAGTGTTGGGAAAAAAGCCATGAAACTCACGGTGAGCACTCTCGATGGACAATCACTAGCAGAAAACTGGCAGGTGGCACTCATTCGTAACGGAATTTTACTAATCCCGCTGGTCGCACTGCTGGAGCTTTACATCCTGCTGAATCGCGAAAATGGCGTGACCCGAGGGCGTCGGCTTGGCGACGAGTGGGCGAAAACTCGGGTGCTCGTCGAGGAGAAGCCCATGCCTCCCGAGGAGGACTAATCTGCGGGCTTTTCAAACCCCAGTGAGCCAGTCAGATTCTGGGCATGGAGAGTCATGAAGTCTTGAAGCAAGCGCTGCGCAAAACAACCCCCAAGGCGGTTGCGGCTGAGTTGGGCGTGTCATTGTCGCTAGTCTATAAGTGGGCGGAGAAGCCCAGTGAAAATGGTTCTGGGAGCTTCAATCCTCTGGACCGACTGTTGCAAATCATCGATCTCAGTGGGGACAACGGCATTGTCGAATGGCTGTGCCGCCAGCAAAACGGGCATTTCGTCAAAGACCCCGACGTGAATGCGAATCAAATCCGCCACGTGATGACATCGACTCAGGAAATCATCGGGCAGTTTTCTAACTTGCTGAATGAGATTTCAAGCGCGACGAATGACCAATCGGTTTCCAAGGATGAAGCGGTGGCGATCCGGCAGTGCTGGGATAGACTTAAAAGTTATGCCGAGGGCTTCGTCCGGGCTTGTGAAAATGGCAACTTTCGGACGATGCCGCTGGACTCATCGACGGATCGTTAGTTCTCGCCGTCGCGGAACCGCTAGCGCACGGCGGATTTTTATAAGTTTACTTGCTCAGCGGCTCATCTTGGAAGCTCCCGCCGATGGACCGCTCCGGCACCACAACGATTGCTTGCTTGAGCCCTTGATTCGCCAGCTTGTCCAACGCGGTGAACATCAGGAAGGATCATTGCTTTCCTGCAACAAGCGTCGAAACGGCATTGGCAATCTCAACGGCGTTTATGCAGCGGATTGAGGGAATCCGTGGGGGCTGGCGGCAAGATCCTTTATTTCTGAAATGCCAATCATGCGATCAGAGCGTGCAGCGGCGGGTGTTGAAACGGAATGGTTGCGAACAGTTTACCGGTGGAGGTGATCCTGTAAGAGTAGGCGAGACGCTTACGCTCCTTGAGGATTGCCAGAAAGAATGTTTTGCGCGGCGGCGGGTGCTTGGGTTTACTCGGCGCATGATCGATATGCTGGTGCGCCTCTATGACTTGCCTGAATCCGCCGGACTTTATGCCGAAGTGGCGGGCAAGGGCGTGACTCTGCGGCGGGCACGGGCGTTTGAAAAACACACGGTGGCGGCGTTTGCCAAAGCGCACTTTTCGGAAAAATGGGTGAGCGAGGTGGAAGTCGCGATGACGCGCCAGCCGATCGCGTGCTTCATTGCCACGCGGGATAAGAAGATCCTCGGCTTCGCGTGCTACGATACGACGCAGCGCGGATTTTTCGGGCCGACGGGTGTTTCTGAGGATGTGCGAGGTCTGGGCTTGGGCAAAGCACTGCTGTTCAAAGCACTCGAAGGTCTGCGTGAGATCGGCTACGCCTACGCGATCATCGGCGGCGTGGGACCGAAGGAGTTTTATGCAAAAAACTGCGGGGCGATCGAGATTCCTGGAAGCGATCCTGGGACTTACCTCGACTTGTTGCCGTAGCGGCGACCGGTGATCGCCGCTACACCGCGTGAATGCCGATCTGGTGCTTCGCGCAAAGCTCGGTGACGAGTGCCTTCTCTAGCAGCAGGGTCTTCCCCGCCTCGATAGCGATGCTTGAGACGCCCGCCGCCGCACAGGTTTCGATGGTTTGCGGGCCGATGACCGGCACGTCGAAGCGGAAATCCTGATTCGGCTTGGAAACCTTCACTAACATGACGTTCTTACCTTTTCCCAGCTCACCACCGCGGCGGATGCAGGCATTTGTTCCTTCAAATGCCTCCGCTGCTAGGACCGTGCCGTGGCGGACGACCACGCTCTGACCGATGTCCAGAGCGCTGGTCTGTTTCGCAATCCGGAAGCCAAAGTCAGCATCCGTGAGCTGGCGCTTTTTAAAAACCGGCCCGCAGACATGCCCAGCACTGGGAAGATGATCCTCCAGAAAGGTGGTGGCTGGCAGCAAGGTGATGCCGTCCTTGGCGAGTTCATCGGCGATTGCGCCGAATACGGTCTCGGCATTGCGCTCCTTGATCCGGGCGAACATCATGAGTGCCCGGAGATCGGTCCGAAGTTCAAAGAGGTTTTTCGGGGAAATTTGCCCAATCATCACTGCCTCCGTCGCCTGCTCGCGGCGAAAGAACTTGATCGGCTTGCTGAGTTGGCCGACGCGAATCCACTCGGTGGCGTCCACCATTTTCTCCAGCTCGGGCCTCGTTTCGCCAAGAAAGGCACACATCACCAACCGGATTCCGGGCGATTGGCGGCGTGCGGCCTTGATGAAAGTTTCCGGATAAACTCCGCTGCCTGCGATGATTCCGATGGTCCGGGGACTCGTGGTGGGAGATGCCATGCTGCGTGTGTCGGGGAAAAATCCGGCTGTCGCGATGAGTGAAAAGTAGCGGCTGTGGGACTCGAACCCACACTCGTTAGAACTCGATTTTGAGTCGAGCGCGTCTACCAATTCCGCCAAGCCGCCTTGGTGGGCGGAGATTGCAGGCTCATCCGGGCGAGGGCAAGAGGATTTCTCCGGGGATTTCAACCTCGGTTCAAAATGGCCTCACTCGCGAAGACTGACCTTCCACCGTAGGATAGTATTTCCCGTGACGGCAGGATTCAGGCACAGGGTGATCTTCTTGATGCCGGGAGTCGATAAGTCTTCGCTCGTGACGACCAAGCCTGAAACGCTGGGTGTGAGCGGAGTCCACGTCTTCAAATTTGAAGAGAACTCGGGTGTGCAAATGATATCCAGAGCGTCGCTTCTCATACCGCAGGTGATCTCCATGCAGCCGGGCATCGTCGCGCTCGGGCGGATTTGTAAAGCCGGAATGCTTGCCGGATCTAAGGGGTTCGTCTGGAAGGCATATTCGGCGAGATTGGACGCCCCATCATGATCAGGATCCGCGTTTGGATCCTGATCCCATGTCGGTGGCAGGGCTGCCGCAGCGAGCCGACCGACTGAGGGAACGGCCGCCACGCCATTGGCTGGAGATGCCCCCCAATTTTGACTAACACGCTCCACCCACTCCCCGTAGCTCGCCGCGAGTTGAGGGGCGGGAGCGGCAAGAGGCGGATCCTCGGCGGTGACGGTGAAGTCGGCGCGGGTGGCGAGGTAGGCGGCGGTAGCACTGCCGTTGTTCGTCACGGTGATGGTGGGGAAGGTGCCGGTTCGCGAGGCGTAGGTGACAAGCGGGAAGACTTCGTTGGTGAGAGCCGTGGAATTGCGCAAGCTAACTGCACCGTTGAGTGTGGCGGCGCCGGAGACGGTGAGTTTGTCAAACGCTCCACTGGCCGCGTTGCCGTCCAGATCGAATTCGAGTGAACCGCTGGCTTGCTGAGTATAGCTGCCGGTAATGGCCAAGGTACGCGTGCCCGTGGAATTGGGCGAGAAGACCGCGCCGCTGTTGGTAACATTGGCGGTGATGGTGCCCGCGCCGGTGACCCGGCCGGCGGCGAAGGTGAGCGCAGTCGCGGAGAGATTGCCGCCGGCGAGGTCAATGATACCTGATGCAGTCTGCACAAATGGTGTGAGAGCGAGAACCCCGCCTTGGATGGATAATAATCCGCTGTTAGTAAAACTGGTGGGGCTGATCGACGTGGTGGTGCCCGTCCCGGTTTTCACGAAGTTACCGCTGTTTTTTAGGAATACCGGCTGGCTGGTGAAATTCTGCCAGCTGATATCGGCCTCATCGCTGATCGTGAAGGTTCCGCGGTTGTCGAGGGTCGTGTTGCCGCCGTTGCCGTTGGACAACTGCAGGGTCGCGCCGCTCAAGTTGAGGGTCCCCTCGTTGATCAACTGCCGACCGCCGTCGAGAGATTTGCCGGAGGAACCGCTGATGGTGGCGCTCGCCAGTGGAGGAATTACCAGACTGCCGGTGCCGGTCATCGTGCCGCCGGTCCATGAGAACGAGTCAGTGACGGTCAGGCCGCCGATGCCGGTGATGGAGCCGCTGACAAACGACAAACGCGGGGTTTCATGGTCCACGGGGATGGCGAAATTGGCACCCTGCAGCACCAAGGGCTCTGCCGTTACAATCGTCGCTCTGCTGCCGAAGGTGAAGGTGCTGCCGGTGAGTTCGACGCGAGCACCGGCCGCTGCCTCCAGCGTGCCGGTGTGGTTGGTGGTCACGCTGAAGCGGAGGTTACCGCTGTCCACCCGGATCGCCCCGGTGTTGGAGACCGAGGTCGGGTCGAGCACGGTGGTGGTGCCTGCTCCGGTTTTCACGAAGGTGCCGCTGTTCTTCACGAATACCGACTGGCTGGTGAAATTCTGCCAGCTGATATCGGCCTCATCGCTGATCGTGAAGGTTCCGCGGTTGTCGAGGGTCGTATTGCCGCCGTTGCCGTTGGACAGCAGCAAGGTCGCGCCGCTCAAGTTGAGAGTCCCCTCGTTGATCAACTGCCGACCGCCGTCGAGGGATTTGCCGGAGGTACTGCTGATCGAACTTGTCGCTGACGCAGCCAGGATCAGGCTGCCCGTGCCGGTCATCGTCCCGCCGGACCAGTTCAACCCATTGGTGATTGTCAGCGCACCAGTCCCGCTCAGGGTGCCACCGCTCATCGTCAACGATGGCGCTTCCATCGCCGTGTTCACCGTTAGACCACCCGAAACCATTTCGATTCCTTCGGAGAATGTCGCGGCGGCGTTAAGTGTTAGGGTGCCGCCGGTGAAGCGCATTCCGCCGTTCGTGGAGAAAGTCGCCCCGCTTGCCATCGTGAAGCCCCCCGACGACAGGTTGATGATCGAGCCTGCACTGCCGCTTAGCGCGCCGGAATGCGCGGTCTGCGTTGCGAACTGCAGGGCCCCCGAATTCACGCGGATCTCACCGCTGTTAGTGAACTGAGTCGGTGAGATCACGGTGGTAGTGCCTGCTCCGGTTTTCACGAAGGTGCCGCTATTTTTCACGAATACCGACTGGCTGGTGAAATTCTGCCAACTGATATCGGCCTCATCGCTGATCGTGAAGGTTCCGCGGTTGTCGAGGGTCGCGTTACCGCCGTTGCCGTTGGACAGCAGCAAGGTCGCGCCGCTCAAGCTGAGATTACCCTCGTTGATCAACTGCCGACCGCCGTCGAGGGATTTGCCAGAGGTGCTGCTGATGGTGCCGGTCGCCAGCGGAGGAATTACTAGACCGCCGGTGCCGTTCATCGTGCCGGAGGTCCAAGCGAACACCTCGATGACAGTCAAGGTGCCAGCACCTGACAACGTGCCGCCTCCCATGACCACCGCGCTTGTCGTTAGATTTCCGCCTACCGACAAGGTGCCGGTGTTAAGCTGAATTCTGCCGCCTACCCCGCCGCTGCCGCCATTGAGCACGCTCAAGGTTCGGCTGGAGTTAGTGCTGAGCGTCTGTGTGCCGGTGGCGGCGCCGAGTCGGAGTTGGGAAATTGTCGTATTCACATCCACATTGACGGTGTAGGTGCCTGCCACGTCGATGATCGCGGCTTCATCGGCACCGGGGATGAGGCCGTTGAGCCAGTTAGAGGTAACGGACCAGTTGCCGCCCGCCGGGTTAATCCAACGCCGTTCGGAGGAAGGCCGGACGATGACCGTCACTAACGTCGGCTTGCCCGTCTGGAGGCCATCAGTGGGTCGATAGATGAAGTTTGTGGTCCCCACAAAGGCGGCAGCTGGGGTGTAGGTCAGACCGGTGGCTCCATTCGCGGCAAGACTGCCCTCCCCTGCCGGCGGCTGGTCGAAGCTGGCAATCGTCACTGGATCGCCATCCAGATCGGAGTCGTTGGTGAGCGGGGTGAGCGCCAAGGGGATACCTTGCAAGGTCTGTGCTAGATCCGGCGTGCCGCGCGGGGCGTGATTCGGAAGGGGCGTGCCGCCCTGATAGGAGACCAGAAACTCGGCGAGCACCCAGTTCCCGTGACCGACCCGACCCGGACCGTTGTTAGGCAACGCGGCATTTTCCAGCAATTCCAAGCGGAATCCGGTCACCGCGCCGCTGATGCCTTTGGCCTTGATCGTATAAGAGGTCGTGGCGGGCATGTTGCCGGTGACGAGCACAGATTGATCCGGCAAGACAGTGATGGTTTCCCCGCCGGTGCTGGTGACCTCCATCACATCCAGCACCGTCCAGTTGGTGGTGATGTCACCGCCATTGTTCAATCCGTCAGCGAAATCATTCCGGTCGCTGGTGGTCGCGGAAATCCGGAAACAACCGACAAAATGCGAAGATCCGAACGGCTGCGGCATTTGGAACGTGAATACGGTTTCCGGGCTTGCGCCCAAATTCTGCTGGCTCTCAAACACTGCCGTCATGGGTGGCGTCCCACCCACGTCGCCAGCCCAGCCGTGGGCTCCGCCGACGATCACGCCATCGATCAATTGCGCCACGTTGAAACTGCCCTGTGTCCGGTCCGCCGTAGCATTCTGCAGGACGATATTCGCTACCGATGGCACCATAACCACCGTCTCCCCAATCGCATCCAATTCCACCAAACGCGGCCCGCTGCCAACAACGGCTGCATCGAACTCCGCGCGGAACTGATTACCTACAAACGACGCCACAGCCACCTCCGTGCGCAGTTCGCCAAAATACGGATTCGCCGCAGGCCGGTAAGTCGCTAACAGAGTGAAGGGGTCCGCGTTACTCAACCGCCCGAACAAGCGCAGCTTGCTGAAACCCCGCGCTGCCGTGGCGGGACCATCGTCATCCGCAAACAAGCGGGCACCAGTGATTTCCACTGTGCTCGGCGTTTCCCATTCGATGAAATGGCTGAAGCCTGCGGGCTGGCCATCGGCGAAGACCGCCGAGCCACCAGCACCATCGAAGGCACCGGCCGCGGAGGAACCCGCCACCAGCGGCGAACTCGCGGTGACCACATTTCCTTGGCTCAAATTCCACACATCGTCCGCCATCAGATTCAGGTCATCCCGCACGGAAATGGCTAGAGTTGCAGGCTCGGACTCCAGCTGAAAGTCGGACATGCTGTAAAAAATCACATCAAATCCCACATACCCGGAATCGGGCTGATAAATAAGCCGGTGGAGCGGGTCGGTCACCTCGTCGGATAGCGCGATAGGTAATCCAGCCACCCCTCCGTTGAACTGGAACAACTGCCCGTGCGTCGGCAGTCGCAGGATTTTCGCGGTGATCTCAGTGCCGTCGGGGTCGCTGCCGATCAAAGCGAGCACCGAGGAGGCTCCTGCCGGCACTGTTGGAAACGACCCCGTCGGGGTGGCAGGCGCATCCGATAACAAACGCGCGGCCCCGCCGAGTAGCGTGCCGTGGTTAAGGTTCGCCGAGGTATCGAACACGGTCGTGCCCTCGAATTCATCCAGCCTCCATTCGCCCACGAGGCCGGTCCGCCCCGCGAGCTCTGATCCCGAAGCGAGATCGCCGACTTCCGAGGCCGAAAGCGCACGATGCCACACTCGCACTCTATCCATTTCTCCTTGGAAATGCACATAGTCCGTGCCGCCACCAGACGGCCAGTTTTGCGTCCGCCCAGCGCCGAAATGATTGAACGGCATTCCGATGATCTGGATCGTTTGGTTGAGCACACCGACTAACTCGCCGTCCAGATACATCCGCTGGCTGGTCCCCTGCCCGACCAACGCCACATGGTGCCATTGGTTGTCGGTGACGGTTTCCGCTGTGGTGACGGGATTGACAGATCCCGTCCAATATTCGCCGCGCAGCCTTCCATCGGATCCGATGTAAAGCAGCGGCACACTGGCGGAAAGCGGACCAGGATAGGCCACCGCTTGATAAGAGAACAGAACCCCGCCATTCACCGACTGCGGCCCTGCCTTGAACCACAACTCGGTGGTGAGCGTGGTAGTGGCGTTGATGAGATTGTTGGGAAGCGTCACCAGATCATCCACTCCGTCAAATCGAAGCGCGAAGTTTGGGTCGGAATCTTCCGGATTTCCAGCGATGGGCCGGGTGTTGATACCGACCGTCACGGTGATTAAGGTGCTCGCGGACAAGCCGCCGGCATCGACAATCGTGTAGGTGAAGGCGGCGGTCCCGTTGAAACCGGCAGCGGGCGTGAAAACGAGGGTTATGCTGTTAGGCCGGGTGACGACTCCGCCCGCGGCCGGCTGCGTGAATGCCAGCAGCGCGAGCGGATCGCTGTTCGGATCGCTGTCATTTCCTAACAAATCAGTGGCGGTCGCTAGAGTCACCGTTTCGCCGGCATTGGCGAAAAACGAATCCGCCACCGCGACGGGTGCGGCATTGGGTGTACCGATAAAAGTGTCCACCTCGTCGCGGAGGCTGTCACCATCGGTATCCGGCAGCGTGGGATCAGTGAAGAAGCCAGTTTCGAGCAGATAGCTGGACAGCACCCGACTGGAATCCTCGGGGCTCCAAAAGCCATTGGTGGATAGGAAGACCGCGTTTCGGCCCGGGTCGAGCGCCACTGCACCGCCAAAGCGATTGAAGCTGGTGAGCTCGCCCGTGAGCCAGCGGAAACCTCCTTCGACGAAACGATCCGTGTAGCCAATCCAGCGCAAACCGTTGTGAGGTGGTCCACCCAAGAATAGCTCCACGGCAGTTTGTTCCTTGGCGCTCACCACAGTTAGGAGATGCCCGCCGCGAGCTACGGCATCGGCTGCTGCCTGGTCGAAAGTGAAATTGCCAGCGATGATCGAGTAACGGCCCACGCCGACCTCGGACCCATCACTGAGCGTGTCGCCGTCGGTATCGACGAGTTTTGGATTCGTGCTGAAGAGTGCCTCGCGGCCATCTAATAAACCGTCGTCATCCGTATCGGGATCGAGCGGGTTAGTGGTGGCGGTGAATTCCGCGCCATCGTTGAGGAAGTCATCGTCGGTATCGGCGTCCTTCGACTTGGTGCCGGCGGTGATTTCTTGGGCATTGGTGAGACCGTCGCTGTCCGGATCTTCATTGGCATCGGCGCGGAACGGATCGCTGCCTGCGGCGAGTTCCTGCGCGTTGGAGAAGCCGTCGCCGTCGGAGTCCTCGTTGGCGCCGCGGACAGTCACGATCACCTCGGCGGTGCCGGCCGGGTTGGAAAAGATCACAGACTCAGCACTCACCGTGAGCACCCCGCCGGGAACCGCAGCCAGCGCCGGCACGGTGACGGTCTTCTGGATGGTGGCGTCACCACCGGCATCTGGACTCTGGACCGCGCCATTGAGGAAAAACCGCACGTTCATGCCAAAGTTAGAGGTCTCCGTGACGGTGATCGTGAGCGGCTGCCCCTCCATCACCTCGGCACCGGCCAGCGGTGACGAAATCCGGAAATCATGGGTGGTAAACACCGGCCCCGCATCTGCTAGCAAGCCATTGCCCGCCGCATCTTTCACTCCGGTGGTGGCAAGCAGGCGATAGGTCGTATTCACATCGAGCGGCGCGATGTTGGCTACCGTGATCAAATCGCGCGCTGCATCCAGGGTTACGTTCACCGCCACATTCGACATGTCGCTCACCCGGACGAGACGCACGGTGGCCGGATTCACGGTGGCGGAATCTAGCGGCTCGTTGACCCGCAGCTGCATCAGGGGAACAAGCCCGATCCGGGTGGAATTGTTCGTGGGGGCGACCGAAGTGAGCACCGGCGGCGTGCTGTCCACCATGCGAAGATCAAGCGTGAGTGGCGAAGAAACGAGACCAGCGGCGTCCGCAGTGCGGAGCACCAGCGTGAATGGCGCGCCGGTGACTGGTGCATCTGATGGAACCGTGAGCTGGAGCGTGCGTGAATCGCCCTTCGCCGCCGGATCGACCAAGACTTCGCCGCTGGCGACGAATGCACCGCTGGCGGCCAGCGTGTAACGGGTGACACCAAAGTTATCGCGAGCTCTAACGGGAATGCTGATAGTGCTGCCAGGAGCGAAAGGAGCGGTCGGCGCGCCGCCATCCACGACCAGCGTGGGAGCCGTGCCGTCACGGATCGGGATGGTGAAGATCTGCTCGCCGGTGCTGCTGCCGCTGGTATCGGTGGCTTGCGCGAGAATGGTGATGACATCGGCACCAGCGGCGGTCGATTGGACCAACCCAACCAGGTTGATGTCCGCGCCGCCGGTGGTTTTAAGCGCGGCAGTGGCAGCACCGGTCATGGCGGCTTTGAAATCGACGACTCCCGAGTCATCCGCAGCGCTGAGGCGCACGGAAATGGCGGAACCCGTCGCCACCGGACCGGTGAGCGGACTCAGGCGGGTAAGCGTGATGACTGGCGGGGTGTTAGGCAGCACGACCACGGCGAGTTCCGTGAGCGGCCCTTCGTTGCCGAAGCGGTCGATGGCGATCCCGCGGAACACCACTGTGCCGCTCTCCGGCAGGGTGAACGGTATTTCAAGCACATCCACGGCGGCGGTCGCCACGGTGACCGCGTTCGCACTGAGCCGGTAAGTCACCCCGGTTTCCGCAGTGGCAAGCACGGCTTGGAGCCGAATCGTTGCTCCAGCGGTCGGAGTCACGCCATTCTTGATCCGCAGTTGGGCGATGCTCGGGCCTAGTGTGTCGAGCGTGGCAAAGGACGAGGTGAGTGGTTGACCGAGCGCCGCATTGCCCGCCAGATCCCGCACGCCACTGACGCTGGCGCTTAGGGTCGCATTGACCGGCAGATCCACCGTGGGCACGAAGGTCAACACCAGATTGTTCACGCCCAAAGCCGTCGTGCCCGCAATGGGGCCAGCAGGTCCGGTTAGAGTGAAGATGGCTCCGGGCTGGACGGGCTCGTCGAAGCTGAGCCGCAACGGCGTGCGCGGGTCCACTTGAGTGGAGTTGGCCGCAGGGGTAAAACTCAGTAGCCCGGGTGGCCGTTGGTCCCGCGTGGTGAAAGTGGCGGTGAACAGCGCTTGCAAGGGCCGCCCCACCCGGTCCTGCGGGCCGCGATTGGTGATGACACCCACCGCATTGCGTAAATCCCCATCGACCACCACGAGCTGATAGATCGTCTCACTGGCCAGCGGCGCGGCGGGGTCGAGGCGCACCACATGAGGAGTGATCTGGCTGATTGTGGCGGGAATCGCCGCGCCCCCGGTGGCCGGGCGCACGAATACGCCGGTGGCATTCAGGCTAGCAGCCGTGATCGGTTCGCTGAAGGTGACTTCCACGTCCGCGTTGATGTCCACGCCTTCGGTGGTATCCGCCGGGGTGGTGGCGATGACGGTGGGAAAGGATTCGTCGAGGATGATATCGCCGAGATCATCGATTTCCGCATTCACGGCGATGTCGCCGCTGCGGAAGGCCAGTCCGTCGTGAGCGGTGTCAGTCGCCTTGACTGACCAGTTTCCTTGCGGCACCGGTGCGAGCGAGAAGCGGCCATCCGCCCCGACGATTTTTAAAATCGCGCCCTGCAAGCCACTGCGAGACGGAAACTCGACCACCACGTCGGTGCCTGCCGCGACCGTGCTACCATCCTCGCGCAACACGCGGCCCACCAGCGTACCGCTGGCAGTTAGCGATAGATTTCTTGTGTTACTCTGGTTTGCCACCACCGCCGCCACCGTCTCAGAAGCCGCCAGTCCTAGCAGTTTTGCGCTCAGCTCCACCGGCAGGCCCACAGGCAGATTGGGAAACGAGAAAACTCCGTCCGCGCCGACCACCACGGATTCGCTGAACGACCCCACCGGCTCCGCGAACACATCCCCGCTTGGATAGCGGATCATCGAGGGATTGACCTCCAATTTCACTTCCGCCCCCGCAGCGGGAGTCGTCCCATTCGCCTGCAAGACCATTCCTTGCACGCTGCCGACGCCGCGCAGCACCACGCTGGCCTGCGCCTCCTGGCCCCGGTCGCTCAAAGTGAAAAACGCCGCGTTGGAACGATTGCGCGTTTGCCCCGGCGTGCGTGAAACCGCCATCACCGCATAATTCGACAGCGCCAAATTGCCGAACGTGACTCGGCCTTGTGCATCGGCATCGAGAGTGCGAATCAAAAAGAAACTGCTATACAAATTCACCGCCACATTTGCCGCCGGCGTGGTCCCATCCAGCTCGAACACGTTTACCACGATACCTGCTCGTGGCGCGAAGGGAACATCCACTCTCAACGAGGAAACGCCCACCGCCAAGGTGGCGCGCGCGCTGCCGCTGTCGCCACTGGGAAACCCGTTAGATAACCGGCCCACTGCGCTGACGGTGAACGAGCCAGCCGTCACTCCGGCGACGCTGTAAGCTCCGTCCGGGCCGCTGGTGACCTTGAATGTGCGCGTCAGGGCGAATGCGTCATCCACCGTCAATTCCACCTCTGCATTGGGAACCGTGCCAGTGCCCAGCGCATTGAGGACTAACCCGGAAATGGTTCCCAAACTCGTTTCCACAAGCCGCACCTCTTTAATTTCGTTAGTCAGCGTCAGGGCGACGGTGGCATTGCCACCGCGCCCGGTCACCTGATCCACCGCAGTTAGTAAATGAACTCCCAAGGGCACATCCACAAAACTGAAGCGCCCTAACGCATTCGTCGGGGTATAGGCAAAATTCCCTAACCGCACGTTTGCGAAAGAAATCGGCGTCACGCCATCGCTCGCGACAAAGGTGCCGGTCAGCGTGGCCGTCGCCGCAAGAGTCACAGTCGCCGTCGCCGTGCGATCCAACGGCACCACCACCCCCGCACGTCCCGCCACCCGGGTGAGGCCGATGGTCGCGCTGGCAGTGACCGCATAAGGCCCCTCAAACAAGTTAGAGAAAACAATCCGGCCATCGCCATCCGCCGCGCCGATGGCGCGTTCTGCCGGGAAACGACCGCCCTGAATCTCCACCGCCGCGCCTACGGCCGGGGTGCCATCGGCTTTTTTTACAAAAATTTCCGCCGTGCCGCGGCCGAGTAAGGTGAGCGTGATGAGATTGTCCTGGGCCGCTTTCACATACACGGAGCTTTCCGCCTTACCGCCCGTCGCCGGATCAAAAACGGTGACTTGATAACTGGTATTTCCCCGCAGTGAAAACAGCGAAGCACCCGTGGTGAAGCGCCCTCCGGCATCCGTGCGCAACACCCGCGGATCGTCGTTGCCCACGGCCACCCCGACTTCGACGTTCGCCCCTGCTGGCGTGCCATCCGGTAGCAGAATCTGCCCGGTGAGGCTACCGTTGATTTCCTGCACGCGCGGGAATTGCAGGACAATTCCCGAGACGTTCGGTTCGAGCGAGGTCGTCCGCCCCGCCGTAGCCACCACGACCGGGAAAAACGGGCTGGCCGCCTGCAATCCCCAGTCGCCGACGAATGCCTCGCCGTTAAATTCAAAGGTGCCAAGCGCAGGGTCGCTGTTTTTCTCCGCACGGGTGACGAAGGTCGGAAAACCGACTCCGTTCGGCCCGAGGCCGGTGAGGCGCACGCGCGCACCGATCGGCACGCCCTGGCCATTTTTCACCGTGCCGCTGAGATTG
Organism: Akkermansiaceae bacterium; assembly: GCA_031430055.1. Classification (GTDB taxonomy): domain Bacteria; phylum Verrucomicrobiota; class Verrucomicrobiia; order Verrucomicrobiales; family Akkermansiaceae; genus Luteolibacter. The sequence goes on from JANPAU010000018.1 coordinate 14,336, forward strand.
GATTTCCGGGAATAACGGATGTTAGCGACCTCGGTCTCGCCATCGAAGTCGAGCCGGACGCCTTTCGTGAACCCCCATTGCGTGGGATTGAAAGTGCCGCCACCGGTCAGCAATGGATCGTTGACGCCGGTGAATGCGGCGAGCGCCTTACCGAGAATTGCGGCAACTTCCTCCGCGCTGGCACCGATCAATTTGCCCGCCTCGGCTTCTCCATCGAAGGCCTCCTCCACCGGCGGCGAGGGCGAACTAACATCATAGGCTCCGGCGATCGGCCCGCCCAGCCCCAGCCCCGGAAACTCATAGCGTCCCTGCGCATCTGACCTCACCCATAGAAAAAATGGCTCATCGGCGAAAGGAAACGGCAGCGCCACGGTTTCATTCGGCACCGGCGTGCCCGCATCATCGAGAAGTTGGCCGACAATCCGGCCTTGTGAAGCAAACCGGATCACCGCGAAATTATCGCCTGCCTGCACATCGATCTGCACGCTGGCGATCCGGGTGAGGTGCTTGCGCGGATCTGCGCTCGATTCGTCGCCGAGCATACCTGCGCTGATTCCCTTGCCCGTCCCAGTGGGCACGCCGGCGAGCGTGAAGCGGCCGAGCGAGTCGGTCTTCACCAGCGCTTCTCCGCCACCCACCACCGCTCCCGCCACTGGATCGCCATTGGCAAACTGCACCACACCTTCGACCGTGGCGCGGCCTTGCAACACGATGTTCGCCGTCGCCGTGATCCCGGCCACTGAGGTAAGCCTACGGCTGCCCGTGCGTTTACCATCCAGCGAAAACCCCAGCGCCGTGTAGCTGCCGACCTGGATGTTAGGAATCGACCAATAGCCTCCGGCATCCGTGGTCGTCCGGCCACTGACAATGAAACCGTTTTTCGTGGGACTTCCCACATAAACCGGCCCCCCTGCCACGGGTGTGCCATCCGGTTCCGCCAGCCGGCCTTGCCAGTCAGAGTAAGTCGGCGGCGTCGGCCCGAGGCTGACCACCATGTCCACGGTATCGCCAGTTTCTAACAGTATGCCGGAAACCGTGCGGGTGAGGCCAGTCGGCGTCATCGCCTCAATGGTGAACGGCCCCAGCGGCACGCCAAAGAACGCGAAACGACCTGCACTGTCCGTGAGGATGCCGCGGCCAAGTTCGCGCGAATTGACATCTGGGAAAAGATTTGCCGCCGCGCCAGGCACCGGGGTGGTGCCATCGGCCAGCACCACCTGGCCAGTCACCGCGCCGCGGCCACGGAAGCGCAGGGCATAATTCGACTCACTGCCAAAGCGCCCATCCTGCGCCAAATCATCCACCAGTGCGCGGTCCAACCCTTCCGCCTTGGCAATCGCCTGCGGCATCGCGCTGGTGGCAAAAGCCGCGAGCAGTGTGCCCGGGTTCCGCGAGGCCAGTTCCTCTAACTTCGCCGCATTCACCTCACCCTTCACGGCCGAGCCGAGGATCAGGTCCACCACCTCGTCCGACAGTCCGGAAGTATCCGTGGCCGAGATCGAGTAAGGAATGCCGCCGACAACAAAATCGAAATTAAAAGCACCCGTCGCATCCGTGCGGACCTGGGCCGTCCGGCGGATCCAAGGTTCGCAATCGAATCCAGTTTCCTGCGAGTCATTGTAAGTCAGCGTCACCGGCACGTTCGCGGCGAAGGATCCATCCGCCCGGATCACCCGTCCCTTCACACTCACCCCTTCGAACAGCAGCGACCGCAACGGCATCGCCGCCACAGCGACCGGATTTCCCCGCACGTCCTTCACCCCGCCGGACACCGTCATTTCCCGTGGCACAAGAACTCCGACGGGTGACTTCATGGTCACCAGCGCGATGCGCCCGCCCGGTTGCATCTGCACGAACGCGGCTTCGTTGCCATTCTCCAACCGGTAGGCGGACGGCACATTCGCGGTGTCCTGCGTCATGGGCTTGCTGAACAACACGGCGACGATGTTAGCGTAGTTTTTTATACTAACGGTTTCATTGAAATCGTTGGTTGTTGACGGGTTAAAACAAGGCTTAGTCGGGCGAGCTACAAACACCTCGGGATCCTGCCGCACCGCGAGCACTTGCGGCGGCAGCTCGGTGAAGGGCGTCTCGCTGGCGACCAAGGTCCGGTCTACCGTGCCGTCGCAGTTGTCATCGATCTGCAACTCATTGCCGCTGCCGGCGAGATCAAAACTCGCGCACCCGCCGGCGGGCAGGTTGTCCACGCGCCATAACAACTCGCGAGCGGTGCCGTCAGCCGCGATTTTCATCAAACTGAGTTGCGTGGCTCCGGTGGCGTCGAGGGTCTTCCACGTCAGCCTGCCCGGCACATTCGCCGCCGCCAGCCATTCGCCAGCGGCCCCGTGATAACCTGCGGTCCTGGCGACCTCGCTGCGCGCGGCGTCCACCGTTTTGCCATCGGCAGAGCGGAATGAAAGCGAGATGCCCCCGCGATCACTGGCCGCGATGTGCCATGCCTCGCCACGCCCGGCGAAGTCACGGCTACGGTCCACGAGCTGCGTCACGGCGGGATCGGGGGCGGGGTTGGCATTTTCCATCGCCAGCATCAGCGCCTCGCGCCATTCGCGGCCTGCGTCGGTGGTGCGGACCAGTTGGTCCCAGCCGCCGTCGAACTGGCGTCCACCTTGCCAGTCCAGTAATAGGTCCGGCAGCACGCGGCTCATGGGTTCGCCGAAGCGCACGCGCTGCGCGGCCTCCAGCAATTCCATCAGCCGGACGCCGCCGCCGGAACGGATCGGTTCGCCGCCGTCCTCGGGGAAGACGGTGGTCGAGCGGACCATGCTCTTGCCCACGCGCAGCACACCCGGCGGAAGCTGCCCGGCAGTATTGGTGCTCATGGCTTGGCCCAGCACGCGCTGCGCGGCGGCGATTACTCCCGGCGGCAGCAGATTGAGGAAATCCGGCATAATCAGCGAGTCCGGACTCAGCGCCACGCCGCGTTCATCCACCCCGGTCTTCAACCTGAAGCGCCCGACCACCGAATCATCGCTGGTCGTTAGATTGGAAAAGGTAATCGCCCCGGTCTTCTGAGAACGGATCCGGAACGTCGCCGATTTCGTCTCACCCGGCGCGATGCTGGCCAACTCGACCCGCGCCGGGCTCTCTAGCAAGCCACCGCTGACGTTGTTCCCATTCAACTCCACGCTCACCAGATTCGCCACCGTGCTGGAGGTATTCAAGATCGTCACCACCGCATCGTAGGGCTCGCCGAAGCGCACCGTGCGCGGATGCGTGAAGGCCATGCTGAACTTCGGATTGCGCACCAGAATGCTGCCTGCCGCCTTGCCGCTGATGTCCACGGCCCCCGCTGCCAAGCCTTCCAATTTTGCCGATAACTTGAGGTCCATCACATGCAGGCCTTCCTGCAAACCTTCGACTAACAATTCCCCCTGACCGGTGTCGCCCGCTTGCAGGCGGTCGATGTCATCGCTGGTGGAGGTCTTGCCATCCGGCCCCACCGCCCGCACCGGCACGATGTTCTGAACCACGCCATTCACCCGCGCAAACCGCAGCGGATCGTCACCGGGCGCGGTGAAGGTGCCCACCACCAAATCAGGTCCGGGCGGCAGCACCAACTCCGCCGTTAGAGAATGCACGCTCAGTCCGCTACCCGTGGGCGCGGCATTCTCGGTGTAGATCTGCACGCTGAAGAATTGGTTCAAAAACCCGATATTTCCCGGAATAACCATCAGCGCCGGGATCGGCGGAATCGACAGGGCCAAGTCATCGCCACCGCCGCCTGCACCGAATGCCATATTGATGCCCTTCACCTGGAATTGCGGCATCACCGTTTCCAGCTCTGGGGGCAGCCCCACCGTTTCGCTCAACTGCTGGTTGATCAGCTCCGCTTGCACCAAGCGCGCCTCCAACTCCGCTACTGGAATGATTTCCGTATTCTGCTTAAAACTCGGCGCAATCACCGGGAACTTCACCGGAAACGATTTCCCGTCCACCACAAACGCCACCTCAA
>JANPAU010000019.1:0-15510 GCA_031430055.1 Akkermansiaceae bacterium
GAGATGAACGCGGGTTTTCATGTCAGGCTTCGGCGGCGGGTTGATAGAGAGCGGCACGGGCGAGGCAGGATTCGAGGCTATCAAAGGGGATCACGCGTGGCAGGCTGGGCAGGATTTCAATGAGTGTCTCGCCAAGCTGGAGGGCACCTTCCGGCTTGTGGGTGCGGATGAGTCGGTGGCGTTTTAGGCGGCTCAGAAGTGAGTCGAGGTGGGTTTTCTCCGGCGGCTCGATCTTGTCGAAGGTATTGCGAAAGCGCGTCCATAACTCATCCACCGAGAGGATGACGGCGCTGCTGACCTCGTTCGTCCGGTGGTCGTCCCAGACGCGCCAAAGGACTAACAAGAGCAAGGTTTCATCCTTGGTGAACTGCGCGAGTAAATGACAGGCCTCGGGTCGGGGGCGGGCTTGGAGGATGAAAAAATCGTCGTCGATGATGAGTTCCAGCCCGAGCGGTGCGAGATAGTCCTTGAGGTGTTCCTGATAGTGATCTCGGGCGAGCAGGAAGTGATCGCGCCCCGCGCCACTAGTGCCGAGCAAGGTGCCACGGCCGATGAGCTCGGCGAGGATTTCACGAATCGCCGGACGGTCTTCGTCGGGGACATCGGACCAGAATCGGGGCCAGTGGGGATCGGACATGGTGGAAAGAAATTTTAGATTTGAAATTTTAAATTCTTTGGATCTGGAAGCGCTCGACGTTCCACCCTGCGTGGGGATCTGCGGGGATTTTCTCGGGGGTGAGGCCAGTGATTTTTCCAGGGCCGTCGATGGACCATTTCACGCGCTGGCCGTCGGCGGTGACGGCGTGCTCGTAGGCGGCGATGGCAAGGAGATCGAGCATTTCATCGAGATCATCGGCGGTGAAATCCGAGGTGGTGACGACGCTGGATTTCTCTGGTAAAAGCCGGGCGACGAGGCGGGCGGCGCGTTGGGGTGTTAGGGCGAGGCGCTGGCGTTCGCGGAGGGCGGCGAGCGTTTCCTCGGCGGTTTCATCGCGTCCGCCGGAGTCGCTGCCGAAGGTGAGATCGGCGGGCGCTTTCACACGGCGAGTGCGGGCAAGCGACTCGCTGCCGAAGAAAAATTTCACCTCGGGCACGAGCGGCGCGAAGTCTGGCTCGGCATCGCGCAGGGCGGCGAGGCGGGTGCCTTCGTGCGCGACGTTGATGGCGTCGCAGTAGGCTTTGACGATTTCTGGACGGCGGCCACGGAGCTCGGTTTGGTAGCGGTAGCGTTGTTGGGAAAGCTGGTTGAAGGAGGCCATCCGGGCGTCGATGGCATCGGCGACGAGGCGGATGGCGGAGAGCCGGTGCTCGAGGTCGCGCAGGGCTTTTTCCGCGCGGTGATAGGACTCGTTTTCGTCCCAGTGATAGTGGGCTGCTAGACCTTGGGCGAGACGCTCCTTGACGAGCGGATCATCGCGGCGGTCGGCGATGTAGGAGCGCAGGACTTGGAGCCGTGGCAGCAGGCCGTTTCTACGAAGAGCGTCGTAGCAAACCATGTGTTGGCCCGCACCGAACTCGGCGTAAAGCAGCCGCAGCGTTTCCGCAGGCGAGTCGCTGAGGCGTTGGCGGCGGTCAAAGAGAGAGATGAGTTTTTCCACACCGTGGAGCTGGATGATCGCGCTTTCGAGGCGGGCGTTGCAATCGGTGACGGTGCTGCGGATTTCGTCGGGTTCTTGCAGTCGCGGGTCGAGGATGTTCGGGCGTTCGAGGGTTTCGCAAACGCCGCGGACGGTGTCGGCGAAGGTTTTGAGCTCGGCGATTTCATCCTCGGCGAGTTCGCGCAGCAGCCAGAGTAGCGGGCGGAGGCCAGGAGAAACAAGTGCCCAGCGCTCGTGCAGGCCGAGTTGTTGGTCCTCCAGCCAGCGGGAATCGCAGAGGCGGTTGAAAAACTGGCCGGCGCGTTGGCGGGCGTCGCGGAGGGTGGCACCTTCGTCATCACCGAGAATGATGTCCGGATGCGCCGCGAGGATTTCCCGGATGAGCGCGATCGCCTCGGCGTGGGGAATCCGCCCTGCCTCGCCCGCGACATCGGCCAGGCGTTCCGCGCAATCGACATAGATCGCCGCCGATGGCCGAGTCAGCGGGCGGAAAAAATCTCGCGAGACAGAGGCGAGAAGCTTTTCACTGAGGTGCGTCTGAGACATCAAGGTGGACAGCATCCTAGGGGTGGCGGATGTGACAACCCAAGCGCGAAATATGAAATTGGCAGCTTGTTGCTTGCCACTACCAAGGCACCCGAATCTGGCGTTTCGGCCCGGACCAGCTTTTCTCGGGAGACGGGTGTTGACGGGCGAAATGAGGTGTCCAAGCTCATCTTGATCAACATAATTTATCTGTCATTTTGTCATCAGATTCTGGAAGGGCGGAAGCGCCATTGAGATCAACCGAATTCTCAATCGAAAGGGCGCTCTCTGGCAGCGTGAATACTATGATCGATATGTCCGCGACATGAATCATCTCCACGATTGCATCGCTTACATCCGCAACAATCCAGTTAAAGCCAACTTGTGCGATCAACCCGAGGATTGGCCATTTTCCTTCCGCAGGAGTAAAATGGAACGGAGCGCCGGCTTTAGCCGGCCCGAATCCATCGAATCCCAAACAGGCCGGCTAAAGCCAGCGCTCCACCCCAGCGGGAGGCTCACTCAATTCCTGCCGATTTCCACTTCACGGACTCGCCCCGAGTCCGCTCCCTTGAGACCTTGCGGATAAACGGCGTTTCCCAGCGAGTGGAGAATCAAGGTGCCGCCATGCATTTCCTCCCTCTGGATCACATGCGGATGAGCACCGACCACGAAGTCCGCGCCGCGCGCCGCCAGCCACCGCGCCCAGTGGCGTTGTTCATCGTTCACCCTGTGGTCGTATTCCGTGCCGCCGTGGACCATCACCACCACCCGCTCGCCCGCCGCCACCGATTGCCGGATTTCCCGCACGAGAATCTGTCGGTGAAGCGGCAGAACCGCGACTCCAGCGCGATCCGGTCCTGCGGCGCCTGTTTCAAAACAACTCATTCCAAAGACCGCCATCTTGACTCCCTTCCGCTCGACCCGCCACGGCTGGCAGGCATGCGCCTCATTTTTACCCGCACCGAAACAGGCAATCCCGGATTTTTCCAAAGCAACAAGACCTTCGACGAGTCCGTCCGGTCCGGCGTCGCAGGCATGATTATTCGCGAGGGAAACGGCGTCCACTCCGCGCTCCTTCAGCCACCCGAGCCGCTCCGGCGGAAATCGGAAATCGTAACGAAGTTTTTCAACCGGTGGGTGTAGCGAAGGGATGCCTTCCAAATTCACGAGGAAGAGATCCGCGTTGCCACGGGTGAAGTCGGCGATCGTCCGGCGATCTTCCCCAGCTAGGACCACGTCGCCGGCAAACGCCACACGGCAGGATCCTGGAATCTGCGACATGCGCAGCGAGAACACCGGGCGTGTCTCCGCGAGTTTCTCCAGCTCGACGATTTCCGGCAATCCACCGAGATGATGCATCACTAGGTCGTTTCTGCCTAACACGCCCACGGGTTTGCGGTCCTGCCACAGCGCCGCGACATGGTTGCCGAAGTCGATGGCCACGCCAGCCTCGAGCTCTGCGGAGCTGATCTCTGCGGGGTCCCCGAGTCGCACGTTTTCCGCTTTTGTCGCTAGCTGTGTACGCAGGCGACCGGGATCGCCCCAGCTCAGTGGGATGCCGTTCCGCCGCCAGGCGTGGATGAGCAGGTTTGCGCAATCGCTGCCCCAACCTGACTCCACTCCGGATAGATCGCCCGCCGCCACACCCGCGATTCCGAAGACGTAGGGCATGCCGAGACATTCTGATAGTGAGCCACGGAACCCTTCGCAGGCGCGAATGCGCAGCTCGATGGCCGGAGTCGGGAACCAGCCACGCGGCGTTTCAACTTCCGCTTCGATGATGAACCTCCCGCCACTCTCGCGCCGCCATTTCGCGGGATCGAGTTGAAAATCCGCCGTTTCGCCCAGACTACGGCGTTTCCCGTAGATCCAGCGAGCCGGAGAGTTGGAGAAACTTTTTCCGAGTCCGGTTTTCGGCAACAAATCGTAGGCCTTCCTCGCCGCTTCCACGAGATACCAGCGGGTGCTTCCGGTCGCACCCGGTGGTATCTCGATCCGCAGCACCGGTTCTTGTCCGAGGGGAAAACGCCAGACGTAATCACAATCGATCTCCCCGCTCGTCGGGGCGATCTCGGTTGTGCCGAACTCCTCCTTCCAGATCGATGGCAGCCAAACGCCGTTCCGGTCGGTGATCGTTAGGCGTGCGCCCAGTCCGCACAACTTCATGCGCGTTCCCGGTGATGCCTGGGTGAGACTCCAGCGCTGAACCGGGTGCTTGAGTTCCGACGCTTTCAGCGAGGTATCGGGTCGGTCGTCCACCGACGCATCCATTTCCAATCTCGCGCCTCGCGTGTGCCGCACCGCTTCCACTGCGAGCGCGACCAATGCGTCCGCCTCGGCATCGTCCGTGAGCCAGGGGCGCGACACGGCGAATGCCACGCCGGCGAGACCCGGCCAATCCATCGCCCGTTCCCAGATCGCCTCAAAGTTTGCCTCACGAGCCGCCGGATTCATGCCTGCGAAGAAGTCGAGATCGATGGCGAGAATGACCGGTTTGCTCACTGGATTCCACTGGAGGAAACCCTTCAAATCACAAGTCGCCCACCGCCGTTCAAACGACCCTGCGGATCTGGGTTCCACTTCGAGCCTGCCATCCAATGAGCCAACCGCATCCAAGGTCTTCGCCGCCTGCTGCGCGTCATCGAGCTCTGGCGCGGCCAGCCATAACACTTGATCCAGCGGTCGCGGCATGAGTGGCTCGATCCAGTTGAACGCCTGCAAACGGCCGCTTTTCCGCCAGTTTTCCACCCGAGCCGCACGTTCTTTTTCCGACGGCACGCGGCGCAGCTCTTCGCGCATTTCTTCGGATCGCTCCACCGCCGATGCGTCGGAATGCGCGTCTACCAGAACGAGGACGTGTGAGTCATCGAGATCGAAATTCCGGGTGATCCAGCCGGCCGTCTCGGCGTGGTTGTCCGCGAGAAACACGGGAAGCTCCTGTCCGGCACGGGCAAGAGAGGCCGCGGTGAGAACAACCGCCAGAAAACTAACGGGCAGGTTCAACTTTCGGTTTTTTGTCGAGTTTCACCTGAAGCCGGATCCCGCTGACGCAGAGGTCTTCAAACTTCGTGCCCGGCCAGACTTCCTCAAACGTGAGCCGGATCTTCTTCACCGGCTTGGCGTAGTCGAGAATCGGAATACGGTGCACTTCATTCAGGTCGGAAACATCAACCGAAAAGCGCTTCTCGCCGTTCAGCTCGACCAGCACCTTTTTCGGGCGGGCGTTGGCCTTGAACAATTCCTCGGTCTTGGTCATTCCCGGGGCTAGCTCGATCGCAACCAGAGGCTTAGGCACCGCAGGCGTGAGCTCTAGCCACTCTCCCACTCCAGATCCCTTGGCTCCCTCGCTCCAAGCTTCGGCACCCCAGAAATTTTTTACCTTTTCCGGCTCGTAGGAGTTCTCGCCTTCCGGTGGCAGGAATGAACTCGCCTTGATCTGATAGTTAGTGTGGGACATCGACCACTGGCTTCCTCGCTCGAAGTAGCGGGTTGATTCGGTGTCATTATAACCGCGGATTGGGGGAGCCGCTTCGATTTCAAAATCGTCCGCCAGTGTCGGCTCGAGATTCTCGAAGTTCCAGACCCAGGTTTCGCCCTCTTTTTTGAAACGGTTCACCGGTTTGAGGACTTTAAGGTCCCGCGGATCAATGCCAGTTGGTTTCAAAACGATTTTTCCCATACCGATGGTTCCTGCCCAGCAGCCCGCTGTCGAAAGCCGGTATTTGAAAAGGGCTGCCGCAGTGGAGGTGTTTTCGCTCACGGACCATTCTTCCGATGGATAGCCACTTTCGAAACGAATCATTACAGGCTTTTCCTCGCCGGCAACGAAGGTGATTTCCGAGATCAGCCATCCGGCGATGCCTTTGAAGCGGTTATCCTCACTCGCTTTCTCCTCGCCTTGCCATTTTGATTTGATGGGCTTCCCGGAGGCAGTGATTGCGTAATTCTGGCAGTAGCGGAGCTGTTTCAATTCCTTAGATGGCCCGTCGGGACCACCGATACCAATATCCCGATCAAACGACTCCTCCACCGGAAACCCAAACCGCACCTTTACCTTCTTGTCCGTCTCATTTCGCATCAAATAGCGCACCTCGACATCCGCCGATTTCGGTCCGAGTTCGACCGCGAGTTTTTCGTCGAGAATGCGGATTTTCTCGGTTTCCGAGGGCTCGAAGCCTGCGACATCGCCCGTCCGCTCGACCCCGCCGCGGAAGTAGCCGCCGCCGTTGGCGAAGGCAGGCTGATGCAGGGCGATGAAACCGATGGCGAACCACGTAGTGATTTTCATAGCCCCATGCTTGCCAATCGACATCCGGCGTCAATTTCCGAATGGATCGGGACCCCGGCGACTTTAATCATCGAAGAAATGCCGGCCAATCTTCGCGCTTTTCGTATCGTGATCGGTTTCCCAATACACGTCCTGGCTGATCTCGGACAGCGTGGGAGCCAGCCCGCTCTCTGCGAACTCGACCGCCGCCGCTGCTTCCGCTTTCGCGTCATCGGAGATTTGATCCAATCCGGCTTGATCGAGAATTCCCTCCTCCACCAACCTCCGGCCCCAGATTACCATTGGATCGCGGGCCTTCCTCGCTTCGATCTCCTCCGGCGCGCGGTATTTCATGTGCATGGCATCGGCAACGGTGAAGCCGTAGTAACGATAAGTGGAAATTTCCAGCACGGTGGGGCGCTGTCGCTCGCGGGCACGCTCAATCGCACACTGGATTCTCGCCCTCATTTCGTACGGGTCCGCATCGGCGAACAGATCCCAATCGATGCCATAGGTTTCGGCGCGCCGGGCCAGGCAATCCTTAAATGCGGATGAACGCGAAACCGACGTGCCCATCGCATAGCCGTTGTTTTCGATGAGGTAAATGACCGGTAGGCCGAACAGGCCGGCCAAATTCAGAGACTCATGATAGACGCCCTGGTTGATCGATCCGTCGCCGAGAAAACAGAAAACCGCCGCCTTGATGTCCCGCTGTTTCAAGGCAAACGCGAGCCCCGCAGCCAGGGGCGTGTGGGCGGCGGCGATTCCGTGGCAACCCCAGTGATTGTGAGGGGGGGCGAACAAGGAAAACGCGCCCGCTTTGCCCTTCGAGCAACCGTTCGTTTTCCCAAAAAACTCTGCCATGCACGGGCCCATCCCGATCCCGGCGGCAAGCGCATGGCCGATTCCACGTGGTCCGCTGATGCCATGATCGTGCGGTCCCATCAATGATCGGGCCGTCACGGCGACGGACTCCTGCCCGATACTAAGAATCAACCAGCCGCCCATTTTTCCACATTGGTAGTTCTTGAGGGCCGTCTGCTCGAACCTCCGGATCCGCACCATCTGGCGATAGAGATCGATCTTCCCTGCGGCAGACCAATCGCGGTTAATGGGATGTGTTTGGTAATCCATGGAGCATGGGTCGATTTCTATCCTTTTCAGTCCAGACCGGACAATCAATTTCGCGGCTCGTCAATCTGTCACTGCCGGGCCACTGAAACCGCGCGCTGAACATCCATCTGCCGTGGGAGACTGGGATTGACGAAACACAGGCGTCGTCCAAACTCGTCATGATGATAGCGAGACTCCGGGGCAAAGTGATTGAAGCGTATCCGAATCGGTTAGTCGTGGATGTGCACGGGGTGGGTTATGAGGTTTTCATCCCGCTCTCGACATTTGACCGGCTACACGCGGCGGAGGGGCTGGAAGTGGATTTGCGGACGCACCTGCATTTTAGCCAACTCGGGCAGAAATTATTTGGTTTTGCGAGCGAGGAAGAGCGGGATGTTTTTCTGCTGCTCATCGACCGAGTAAGCGGTGTGGGGCCGACGATGGCCGTCTCGGTGCTGAGCGGGATGGACGTGACACGATTCAAACAAGCCGTGGTCGCTGGCGACGTGGTGGGGCTTTCTAAACTTAAAGGTGTGGGTAAAAAAACGGCAGAACGCATCGTGCTAGAACTCAAGGACAAGGTAGGTGTCACCGAGACGTGGCAGGACGCGGCGGCTGGGCAGGTCACTGCCTCAGCGGCGGATGCGGAGCTGGCGTTAATCGCGCTGGGCTACAAACAGGTAGACGCGCGCAAGGCATTGAGGAGAATCCTTGATGCTGATGCGGCGGCTCCGACTGAAGCGTTGATTCGCGGAGCTTTGCGGGCACTACAAGGCTGAGGACTTGCCGAAAGAGATCCCTGCTAGATTGCCGCTACACGGGTGCTTTGTCCAAGCCGAAGGCGTCGTGCACGGCGCGGGCGGCGTCTTCGATTCTTGGCTCGTCCACCGTGACGGCGATTTTGATTTCCGAGGTGGAAATCATGCCAATGTTGATGCCGGCATCACCGAGCGCTTTGAACATGGTGGCGGCGACTCCGGAGTGGGAGCGCATGCCGATGCCGACGGCGGAGAGTTTGGCGATTCCGGCTTCGGTCTCGATTTTCGAACTGGGGGCCAGCAGAGCGAGTAGGGGCTTGAGCGCGGCTTGAGCTTTCCCGAGGTCGCTGGAGTGCATGGTGAATGAGTGGCGGGCGAAGCCATCGTTCGCAATGTTAGAGATGATCATGTCGAGGTTGATCTCTGCATCGCCGAGGGCACCGAGGATGCGGCCGGACATGCCGGGCTCGTCAGGGATGCCGGTGAGGGTGACACGCGCCTGCGAGCGCTCGATCGAGACGCCGCGGATGACGACGTTTTCCATGTTGGGATGTTCTTCTAACACGAGGGTTCCAGGGTTGTCGTTGAGTGAGGAGCGGACTTCGAAAATAACGCCGAATTTTTTTGCAAATTCGACCGAGCGGGACTGCATGACCTTGGAGCCGGAGGAAGCCATTTCCAACATTTCATCATAGGAAATTTCTGGCAACTTGCGGGCGTTTTTTACGACGCGTGGGTCGCAGGTGTAGACGCCGTCGACGTCAGTGAGAATCTGGCAGACATCGGCCTTGAGCGCGGCAGCGACGGCGATGGCGGTGAGGTCCGAACCACCACGGCCGAGGGTGTGGATCATGCCGTCCGGGGTAACGCCTTGAAATCCAGCGACGACCAGCGATTTCCCGGCTTTGAGGAAACTTTGCATGAGCGTGGGATTCATGTTGAGAATGCGGCCACGGGTATGGGAACCAGTGGTGTGGATGCCGGCTTGGCCGCCGGTGATGGAGGCGGCTTCCACGCCGAGTTCGTGCAGCGCGATGGCGAGCAGAGCGATGGACTGTTGCTCACCGGTGGCGAGCAGGACGTCGAGTTCACGCTCGCTGGGATTTTCCGCGAGTTCTTTGGCCATCTTGATGAGGTTGTCGGTCATGCCGGACATCGCCGAGACCACGGCGACGACTTGATTGCCCTCGTCACGGGTACGTTTCATCCGTGCGGCGACGTTGCGGATTCGGTCGAGCGAGCCGACGGAGGTGCCGCCGTATTTTTGAACAATGAGGGCCATGAGTGAAGCGGTGCGGAGTGAAGGGGAACTTGGCAAACTTGGCAAGAAATTGAAGTTACAGATCAATTAGCAGCATCATTTATCTGTCACTTTGTCATCAAAGTGTGATGAAACCGAAAGAGGGGATCTGGACGGGGAAGGGGGCTACCGTTTGAGGGTCGGCTTTCTCATCGGTGCCAGAGAACACCAACGATCATAGCGCCGAGAAGAGTCACTCCTAACAACCACCAATACCATTTCACCCCGAGTGCCAGATGGGAGGGGGTTCCAAATTCGCGGGTGACGAATTCATCGTAGTTAAAGTCATCGTCGGGTAAATCGAGTCCATCGTTGGACTTGTCCTGTTGCCATGAGTGCTTTTTAGGGTTCGGATTCTTTGCCTTCTTGATGCAGCCCGGGCACGGTTTGCCGACGCGGACCTCGCAGTCGCAGAATGGGCAAACGTAACTCAAAATTTCAGGAATCATCAGCTACTTACAATGAGCACGAGCAGGGGATCGCTTGCAAGTCAGAAGAATCGCTTGGCAAGCGCGCTGCGGGAGTGGAAGTTGGATTCGAAATGGGATTGAGCTTATCTGAATTGCGCGATGGATTGCCAGAAGGCGGCTTGTTTGGCGGGGGGGCATGGCGCTGGTCGCCGGAGCCCCTGAAATTGAGTCAGGCGGAAGCTCGCCAAATCATGTCGATCGGTCATCCCTTGGCGCGCTTCCAACAAGCCTGTGACGGACTCTATCGGCGCAGTGCCTCGGGGAAGCTTCCCAGCTGGCTTGCGGAACTCATGGATCAAGGAAAGCCAACTTGGCTGACAGACCTGCAGCGCGAATCCTCTACGGCGGATCAATTTCCTAGAGTCATTCGCCCGGATCTTATTCTGACCGATACCGGATTTTCCATGACCGAGCTGGACAGTGTACCCGGAGGCATTGGTGTAACGGCGTGGCTCTCGCGAGTCTATTCCGCGGCGGGCTTCGAGGTTCTGGGTGGGCCGGATGGAATGATCGATGGATTCCGGTCGCTGCTACCGGACGGAGGCACGGTGTTAGTTTCGGAAGAATCGAAGGACTATCGACCCGAAATGGAGTGGTTGACTCAGGAAATGGGTGCGGCGTGGAAGGTCGCGGCGGCGGAAAATTTTGAAGTCAACGGCGAGGCGCTCTATCGGTTTTTTGAGCTGTTCGATTGGAAATCCATTCCGTCGATCCGGCAGCTTGCTGAACAAATGCTGGCCGGAAAACTTCAGATCACACCGCCACTCAAGCCACACTTGGAGGATAAGTTGTGGTTGGCCTTGTTGTGGTCGCCTGCTTTGAAAAAAACTTGGGAGCATAGCCTGCGAGGGAGTCACCTCAAGCGCCTTCGCGAGTTGGTGCCCTTCGGCTGGGTGCTTGATCCGACACCGCTTCCCCCGCAAGCGGCGCTGCCGAAAATGAACGTCCATTCTTGGGAGGAAGTTGCCAATTTCAGTCAAAAAGAACGCCAGCTTGTCTTGAAAATTAGCGGTTTCCACGAAACTGCCTGGGGTTCACGCGGGGTATTTATTGGGCACGACATGTCTGGACCGGAATGGTCGGATCGGCTTCACACGGCACTGGATCAATCTGCCAAGCAGCCATGGATCGTCCAAGAATTTCGCGAAGGCCGGCGCATCGAGCATCCGGTTTTCCGCGATGATGGATCAATCGAAATGATGCAGGGGCGAGTGCGGCTTTGTCCCTATTTTTTCACCAATGCCATCGGAGAAACGTCGTTCGGCGGCTGCTTAGCGACCATCGTGCCGGCGGATAAAAAGAAGATCCACGGCATGAGCGATGGAGCGCTGGTGCCGTGTGTCATTGGGTGAGGACTTCAACTCCAATTTTGGCACCATTACTTTCGGCAAACTCAGGGGAACCAAGTCTCCATTTTGCAAGCTCTCACGTTTCTCGACATCTATCACCCATGCTGCCAAGGTCTCGGTATGAGCGGGGAGATTGAAGGTCATTTTACGGAGGCTAGTTCTAGCGGTATTCACGACCGTAGCTCGGCTGCTAGAAAAATCACCTTGTTCCGCTCGCTCTTCAAAGGTCGTGAGGATGTTTATCCGCGTCGCTTTGAAAGCAAGAAAACCGGGCGCGCTGGATACGCTCCGGCCTGCGGTAATGAATGGGTGCGCGGGATCTGTGAGAAGCCCCGGATCAAATGCGGCGATTGCCCGCACCGCGCGTTCTTGCCCGTTACTGACGAGGTCATCCGCTGGCATCTATCGGGCAAGGACAAGAACGGGCAGGATTTCGTCGCTGGAGTCTATCCCATGTTGGCCGATGAGAGGTGTCATTTCCTCGCCATGGATTTCGACAAAGATTCTTGGCATGATGATGTACTTGCCTTGATGGAGACCTGCCGCCGTCTTGAAATACCCGCCGCCCTCGAACGCTCGCGCTCCGGCAATGGCGGGCATATCTGGCTTTTTTTCACCGAACCCGTTCCCGCCACACTTGCGCGTAAGCTCGGCTCATTCCTTCTTACAGAGACGATGGAGCGCAGGCCCGAACTCGGTCTCGCATCCTACGACCGGCTATTCCCTAACCAAGACACGCTGCCTAAAGGTGGCTTCGGAAATCTAATCGCCCTCCCGATGCAGAAAGGCCCGCGTGAGAATGGGAACAGCATGTTCGTGGATGAATCCTTCACCCCTTGGCGGGATCCGTGGGCCTTCCTCTCCTCGATCCAACGCATTTCCCGGGAACGTGTCGAAGCCATCGTCCAAGAGGCGGAAGGCCGAGGTCGTGTGGTCGGCGTGCGCTTCGCTCTATCAACCGACGACGAGCCTGAGCCATGGAATAGTCTTCCATCGCGCCGGTATCGCGATCCACCTGTCACGGGACCAAGACCCGAGGAAATCGAAGTCGTAATCGGCGATGGGATCTATCTGCCCAAGACCGTTCTTTCACCCGCATTGCGGAATCGGCTGTTGCGTCTCGCCGCGTTCCAGAATCCAGAGTTCTACCGCGCTCAGGCCATGCGGCTGCCAACCTACGAGAAACCTCGTATCATCGCCTGTGGGGAAGATTTGCCAGCACACATCGGCCTGCCGCGAGGTTGTTTAGAGGAAGTTCTCACACTCTTTACCGAGCTGAAAATTAAACCCGTGATCCGCGATCAACGCGTCACCGGGACTCCGTTGGATCTCCAATTCACCGGCACCCTCCGCCCCGAACAGGAAATAGCCGCGGCCGCGATGCTCGCACATGATACCGGCGTCCTATCCGCCACCACCGCTTTCGGAAAAACGGTGCTTGCCGCGTATCTCATCGCCGCCCGTGGCGTGAACACGCTCGTCCTCGTTCACCGCCAGCAACTGCTCGAACAATGGATCGAACGCCTCTCATCCTTCCTCGGAATGCCCGCCAAATCCATCGGTCGGCTCGGCGGCGGCCATAAGAAACTCAACGGAACTATCGACGTCGCCCTCATCCAAAGCCTCGTCCGCAAGGACGTGGTCGATGACCGGGTCGCAGACTATGGGCATCTGATTATTGATGAATGCCATCATCTATCAGCGCATAGCTTCGAGCTCGTCGCCCGCCGTGCGAAGGCCCGCTTCGTCCTCGGGCTGTCCGCCACCGTCGCGCGGAAAGATGGCCATCACCCGATCATCTTCATGCAGTGCGGCCCCATCCGCCACCGCGTGGATGCGAAACAACAGGCGGATGCCAGACCATTCACTCATCATGTCATCGTTCGCCCCACCGGACTCCGATCAATGGCGAATCCCGATCCAGATCGCCGCGCAGAATACCAGAACCTCTGCGCTGAAATCATCCGCTCGGAGAAAAGGAATGCCATGATCCGCGACGACGTGATCGCTGCCCTTCACGAAGGCCGCTCGCCGCTGGTTCTTACCGAACGCACCGAACATGTCATGATTCTAGCAGATTTAATTCGTCCACACGTCCCGCACCTGATCATCCTCCAAGGCGGCATGGGCAGGAAATCCCTGCGTGAGGCGATCGCTCAACTCGCCACCATTCCCGAAGCCGAAACACGCGTCGTCATCGCCACTGGGAAATTCGTCGGCGAGGGCTTCGACGACTCGCGGCTCGACACGCTTTTCCTCACCATGCCCGTTTCCTGGCGCGGTATCATCGCCCAATACGCCGGACGCCTCCATCGGCTTCACGATGGCAAACGCGAAGTGAGAGTCCACGACTACGCGGACCTCGATATTGCCATGCTTTCCCGTATGTTCGACAGACGTTGCGCCGGTTACGAGGCCGTCGGTTATACCATTCTGTTACCTGCTAGTGCGCTGCCCGGTTGGCCCACGGAAGTCCCGCTACCCATCGACCCCGCGTGGAAACAAGACTACGCTGCCAGCGTCCGCCGCTTGATCCGCGATGGTGTGGATGTCCCTCTCGGAAATCTCTTTGTCACCGCCACCCGGACGAACAACGACCACGAACGAGCACGTAGCGCCTCCGAAGCGTTTCTCTATCAGCGCCTCGAATCTCTCCCAGAAACTACCGGCCTTTTCCGACTCAATGCCAAACTCCCAATCCCCTTCGACGGTTGGAGCGAGATGGAGGTTGACCTATTTTGCGCCGATCTCAAGCTCGCCATTGAGATCGACGGCCCGCAACACCTCGCCGATCCTGCGGCCTACCGCCGCGACCGGCGCAAGGACGCCTTGCTCCAAGAGAGCGGCTGCCACGTCCTCCGCTTTCTAGCAGAAGACCTCGGAAAACATCTGGACGCCACCCTCGATGCCACCCTCCGCGCCATCGGTTTTCTGCGGCGGAAGCGGCCGCGATAAATGTCGGGAGTCAGGGTGATAGAAGAAGCAAATCCAGCCCCATCGATTCCAAAGTTCCGAAAATCCTTGTCCAATGTGACCAAGTGCATACCACCAAAAATGGCGAAAGCCGTCAGATAGGCGTCCATTCAAATTTTAGGCGAGGACGTTTGGATTCCTGAAAGTTGCCGCCAAACATGATCCAATCCCACAGGCTCTGTTGCGAATCCCGTGGCGTCATCTTCCCTGAAAGTAAGGCACTCGGTAGCTTTTCCGAGGGGAAATCATTTCGCCCAAATGAGAATTCTCGCCGTGATTTCGTTTCGACTCTTGCCCGCCACCCGCCCGCCGCCTACTCCGGTCCCCGACATGAGCGAAACCGTCACCCCACAGCCGCCGCAAAATACCGAAGCCGAATTGATTGCCGTCCGTCGCGAGAAGCTGGCGAAACTACGTGAACTGGGAATCGATCCGTATGGCGCGCGCTTTCAAGTCTCGATCACCCCGGCCGATCTGCGCGCGAATTTTTCCGAAGGCCTGCAAGTGAAGGTCGCCGGCCGCATCACCGCGCTGCGCGACATGGGGAAATCCTGTTTTTTCCAACTCGCCGACGTGCTCGGAAACATCCAAGGCTACATGAACGTCAAGGCGCTCGATGAAACCGGCGTGGCCGCCTGGAAGTGCCTTGACCGTGGCGACTGGATCGGCATCGAGGGCGAGACCTTCCTGACCAAAACCGGCGAGCCGACGATCAAGATGGAGAAATTCACTGTGCTTTCCAAGTCACTCCGCCCGATGCCTGACAAGTGGCACGGCGTGGCCGACCGCGAGATTAAATACCGCAAGCGCCATCTCGACCTCATGGGAAATCCCGACAGCGCCGCGATCTTCGTGAAGCACTCGCTCATGATCGCCGAGATCCGCCGCTTTCTCCAAGACCGTGGCTTCCTCGAAGTGGAAACTCCGATGCTCCAGGACGTCGCTGGCGGCGCGGCGGCCCGGCCATTCGAGACCTATCATAATGCGCTCGGCATGCCGCTCACGCTGCGGATCGCGCCCGAGCTTTTCCTCAAGCGGCTGCTCGTCGGTGGCTTCACCAAGATTTTCGAACTGAACCGCAGTTTCCGGAATGAGGGAATTTCCCGCCGTCACATTCCGGAGTTCACGATGCTGGAGGCGTATTGGGCGTTCTC